>JAEWQX010000113.1 GCA_023399035.1 Bacillota bacterium
AAATAAAGGAAATTAAAAGATGAAAATAAAAAATAAGATTATAATATCATGTGGCTTAGGAATATTTATTATGGCATGTATAGCTTCACTTTTTTATTTTAGTGGATTGTATAAGTCTCTATTTAATGTTTCACAGTCACTACAAGGAGTAATCAGTAAAAATAATAATGGAGTTCAAGAATCTGAAGAAGAGACAGAAGAAGCAAAAGATGAATATGCAGATGAGATAAAAGAAGTAAAAAGCCAAGAAGAAATAATTGATGAAAAAGCAGAAGAAATTTTGGACAGAATGACTTTGGAAGAAAAAGCAGGACAGTTATTTATAGTTGAACTTGATTCTCTAAATGGAGGAGAAACATGCACACAATTTAATGATATTGTAGATGAGAATTTGAAAAAGTATCATCTTGGAGGGATAATTTACTTTTCGAACAACCTTGTGAACAGGGAACAGACAATACAGCTTAATGAATCTCTGCAAAGAAGCAGCAAAATACCCATGTTTATTTCTGTAGATGAAGAAGGGGGAAGTGTTGCAAGGGTGGCTAACAATGGGAATATGGGCACTACAAAATTCAGCAGCATGAGGAAAATAGGTGACAGCAGAAATGTATATAAGGCATATGAAGCTGGATTTACCATTGGAAAGGAAATTCATGAACTTGGATTCAATTTAGATTTTGCACCTGATGCAGATGTGATAACAAATCCTAATAATACTGAAATCGGCAGCCGTTCATTTGGAACACATGCTGACATAGTATCAGAAATGGTGCCTCAGGTTGTGAGAGGCCTTCATGAAAATAATGTGTGCTCTGCATTAAAGCATTTTCCAGGACATGGCGGATCACAAGCAAATTCACATAATGAATTTTCATATACACCACAAAGCCTTGAAGGACTGAAGAAGGTTGAACTGCTTCCATTTAAGGCAGGTATAAAAGAAGATACAGATTTTATATTAGTGTCACATATTGCAGCACCAAATGTTACTGGGGATAACACTCCATGCTCTCTAAGTCCTTTTATAGTCACTGATATTCTCAGAAATGAACTTGAATATGACAATATCATCATAACTGATGCACTTAATATGAAGGCAGTCTCAAATTATTATACACCACAGCAGTCAAGCGTGGAGGCATTTAAGGCAGGAGAGGATATGCTCCTTATGCCTGTCAGCCTTGATGAAGCATATAATTCAATAATCAATGCATATAATGAAGGCACAATAAGTGAAGAAAGATTAAACAGTTCTGTCAAGAGGATTTTAAAGGTCAAAATAAAAAGAGGAATAATACGAAGATAAGTCATAATTGACTTATCTTCGTATTATTGTCTATATTTTTATTAGCTTTCAAGCAGATGAAGTGGATTAAGAGGTATATAGGAAGTAGGGAAATCGGAGATTTAACTAAGGGGGAGGCTCATTATATATTGAATAGGTTGTTTAATAATGAGTGAAGTTTAGGGGGATAAAAACTATAACATAAGTCAATGATTTAAAATAGTAATTTGCTTATGTTATAATTATTATAGTTATTAATGAGAAGAAAATAATTAGGAAGGGAGATGAAAAGGTGACTATATATTTGAATACCACTAATCCTTTAGAGAATTATAGAGAACTTCTAAATGAAGAGTATTTTGTTGATAAATCATCTATAATAGAAATACTGAATAAAAGATTATTCACAAAAAGTAAATATATATGCTTAACTAGACCCAGGAGATTTGGAAAATCATCAGTTGCTCATATGTTAGGTGCGTATTATAGTAAAGCTGTAGATTCTAAAAATATTTTTGATAAGCTTAATATTAGTAAATCAGAGTCTTATACAGAACATCTAAATAAATATAATGTAATTAGTATAAGTTTTAATAGATTATCAGATACTGGGAATACCTATGATGATTATATAAATAGAATAAAGATTAATTTAAAAGAAGATATTAAAGAAATATATCCATGTATAAATGTGGATAAATATTTATCTATAAGTGATTTATTAGAATGCTTAAATGATAAATTTATATTTATAATAGATGAATGGGATTATATTTTTAATAATAATCTTTTTAAAGAAAATCAGAATGATTTTTTAGAGTTTTTAAGAAATCTCTTAAAGGATCAACCTTATGTTGCATTATGTTATATGACTGGAGTTTTACCTATTAAAAAATATTCTAGTGGTAGTGCTCTTAATATGTTTGATGAATACACATTTTTAAAAGATAGAAAATTTGGCCAGTATTTTGGCTTTACAGAAGAAGAAGTATTAGAGTTATGCAATAAAAATAAAAAGATGGATTTTAAAGAATTAGAAAGTTTGTATAATGGTTATTTAACAGCATCAGGAATAAGAATTTATAATCCACGTTCAGTAGTAAAAGCGCTTCAAAATAATTATTGTGAAAGCTATTGGACAAATACTGGAGCCATGGATGAAGTTGCTGAATATCTGAAATATAATACTTTAGATATTTGTGATGATGTAATAAAAATAGTTTCTGGAGAGGAAATTGACATAACTATAAATGAAGAGTTTAGAGCTGGGCAAAGAACACCTAGAACGAAAAAGGAAATCTATTCAGCCATGATAGTACTTGGATTTTTATCATATTATGACGGATATTTAAAGATACCTAATAAAGAACTTATGCAAGAATTTGAAAAGGCTTTAGAAGATGAATCTTTTGGATATGTTTCAGAGATAATAGAAAATTCAAGAAGAATGTTAAAAGCAACAGTAAATGGAGATACAAAAACTGTAGAAGAAATTCTTCATGACATTCATAATTCAGAAATACCTATTCTTCAATATAATGACGAAAATAGCTTATCATGTGTACTTACTTTAGCCTATCTTTCAGCTAGAGATACTTATAGAGTAGAACGTGAAGAAAAAACAGGCAAGGGATACGCAGATTTTACTTTTCATCCTAGACGAAAAAATGATATTCCTTTTATTGTTGAGTTAAAAAAGGATGTATTACCTGAAGTAGCCATAAATCAAATTATTGAAAAAGAGTATGTTGAAAAGTTTAAAAGAGAAAATGAAGGTAAAAAAGTATTAGCAGTGGCAATATGTTATGATTCGAAGAGTAAGAGTCATAGTTGTAGAATAGAAAATTTATAATGAGATGGAGCTTCAAGATTAATGGTTAGCCTCGAAGTTGAGAGAAATATCTTACTAGAAAAATATAAATACTGCAGAAACTGCGGTAATAGGTTACCTGAAGAGGTATACTTTTGTGATAAATATGGAAGTAACACTAAGTACTGATGAATATAGATAATTAAGGTGAAGATAAGTGATTACAGAATTACAGAGTGGAGAAGCTAAAATTCATAAAAAGGATTCTGTTATAATTGATAAATACACAAATGAAAAAAGATTTAATATAAAAATATATGAAGTTTAATATGTATTGAATTAGCCATAAAATATATAAAAAGCTGCAAAATACTGTAGCTTTTTATTATATCTAAATATGATTAAATTAATAAGTAAATAAATAACAATGGAGGGATCAATATTGAAAGAAGGTCTATATGAGCAAGTAATAAATAAAGAAATACTAGAACAACTAAACAACCTAGAACAAGAAAAATTCATTATAGATAAAGATAAAATAGATAAAGAAGAAGCAAAAGCAATCCTTTCACAATACATATCACAAGTAATAAGAAAATCCTTAAACTACATTAGAGATAAAGAAAAAGAAGATAGCGAAAAACTAATAAAACAAATAGAAGCTTGTAATGACATAATTAACATATTAAGCAAAGTGTCAAATGAAGAAGACATTAAAAAATATGAGATAGATAAAAATGGAGAAATGCTAACTGCTTTATACTCAAAAGTAAATAATAAAAGAGTATTAAACAGCAAAAAAGCAACAAGACCAGTAACTCCATTATCACAAAGTTCACTATTCACAGGATCAGGACAAGAACCTAATATGTTAGGAGAATTAAATAAAGAAATACTATCAAGTGATTCTATAGATTTGTTAGTTTCTTTTGTAAAGTGGAGTGGAATAAGATGTATTATTGAAAGCTTAAGAGAAGCAACAATAAACAATAATAAAAAACTAAGAATAATAACTACTTCATATATGGGAGCTACAGATGCAAAAGCTATTGAAGAATTAAGTAAGCTACCTAATACAGAAATTAAAATTTCTTATGATACAGATAGAACAAGACTTCATGCAAAGGCTTATATGTTTAAAAGAGAAACAGGCTTTACCACTGCATATATAGGTTCATCAAACCTTTCAAATGCTGCATTAACTTTAGGGTTAGAATGGAATTTAAAAATAACAGAACAAGATTCCTTTGATATTATAAAGAAGTTTGAAGCTACCTTTGAAAGCTATTGGAATGATTCAGAATTTGTTTCTTACAATGGAACAGAA
>JAEWQX010000146.1 GCA_023399035.1 Bacillota bacterium
AAGCTAGACTTGAAAGAACTCCTTACATCTTAGTTGTAGGTGAAAAAGAAGCTGCAAACAATGAAGTTTCAGTAAGAAGCAGAAAGAACGATGATGAAGGTTCTATGGACTTAAATGCATTCGTAGATAGAATCGTTTTAGAAGTAGCTAATAAAGAAAGATAGTTCTTCAGTTGAAAGTTGATAATTGATAGTTAAAAGTTAAGGATAAAATTTCCGACGGAATTTTATAGAATTATGTTTTTATCAAAATAGCGTCACTATTTTGATAAATATATTAGTTATTAATTACTGAATAAAATAATTTTTTATAATAAATACCTAACCTCCCAAAATATGAGGTTAGGTATTTATTTTCTATCATTTAAGATTAGTTAATATATTTTTCTCACTATCTCCTTACTTTTTAAAAACCTAGAGTCTCCCTAAAAATATCCCCTTATACTCCTCTCATAAAAACAAACAAATGCCCAAAGACGTTTCATCATTAACTATCAGCTTTCAACTGATTAAGCTTTTTATAATGCTTGTTTTATATCTTCAATTATATCATCAACATTTTCAAGACCAACAGATAATCTTACAAGTCCTGGTGTAATTCCTGCTGCTACAAGCTGTTCATCAGTTAACTGACGATGTGTAGAACTTGCTGGATGAAGTACACAAGTACGAATATCTGCAACGTGAACAACATTTTCACATAATTTTAAACTATCCATAAATCTTATAGCATCTTCCCTGCTTCCCTTTATTGAAAAAGAAATAACTCCACTGCATCCATTTTGAAGATACTTTTTAGCTATATCATGATATTTATTATTTTCAAGTGTTGGATAATTAACAAACTCAACTTTTTCATGCGAATTTAAAAATTCTGCAACCTTTTCTGCATTTCTACAATGTTTCTCTATTCTTACTGGCAATGATTCAAGTCCAAGATTTAAAAGAAATGCTGCCTGTGCAGATGGATAGCATCCTAAATCTCTCATTAACTGTACTCTTGCCTTTGTTATGTATGCTGCATTTCCAAATTTCTCAGAATAAACTATTCCATGATATGATTCATCGGGTTCTGTGAATTCTGGGAATTTTCCATTTGTCCAGTCAAATTTACCGCTGTCTACAATTACTCCACCGATTTGTACAGCATGACCGTCCATATATTTACTTGTAGAATGAATTACTATATCTGCTCCAAATTCTATAGGTCTGCATAAAACAGGTGTTGCAAATGTATTATCTATAATAAGAGGTACATTATTTTTATGTGCAATCTTAGCAAACTTTTCAATATCGAATACACATATTGCTGG
Organism: Bacillota bacterium; assembly: GCA_023399035.1. Taxonomy (GTDB): domain Bacteria; phylum Bacillota; class Clostridia; order Clostridiales; family Clostridiaceae; genus Clostridium. The sequence goes on from JAEWQX010000146.1 coordinate 1,313, forward strand.
ATTAGCAATTGTTTCACCAAAGACTGCTTTTGTATTTTGCTTGAATGCCTTTTGTATTTCCTCTTCACTTGCATCAGCATCAACAAATGTGCACTCTATACCAAACTTTTTAAGTGTAACTGCAAAAAGATTTATTGTTCCTCCATATATTGTTGCTGCACTTACAATATGATCTCCTGCACTCATAATATTTAATACACTGATAAGTAAAGCTGACTGACCAGATGTTGTGCATAGCGCACCTACTCCACCTTCTAATGATGCTATTTTTTCTTCTACAAATCCTACTGTTGGATTTGATATACGAGAATACATATGACCATCTTCAGTTAAATCAAATAATTTACCGATTTCATCAGTATTATCATATCTATAAGTTGTACTTTGATAAATAGGTAATGCTACAGGTTCCCCGTTATTCGGCTTATAGCCTTCATGTAAGCATTTTGTTTCAATATTCATAATTAAGCCCCCTCATAATGTTATTCATAATAATATAAAATTCTTCATTAGCTTTTTATTAGATTCATCTATATAAAAAATCAATCAAAACTAATACAATTATAACCCAATTATGAAAATTAGTGAATTAAACTTATAAATATTATTCAATATCGGGATATAATTCCTTTATGGAATCTAAATGATTATTAAGCTTTTCTAATTTTAATTCCATTATAGAAATAATACTCTTCTTTTCCTCAAGTATTTTTTTATTATTGTGAAGATTATTATCTATTTCCCCAAGACTATTTTTAATCTCATTGAAAACATCATATTCTTTCCTAAAGAAAAAGCTATCTTTAGCTTCTTCAATAATCTTAGTCTGAATCTGAATAAAGTTTGATTCATTTATTTTTTTAGCATACTTTTGTTTCAAAGTTTCTTCTTCATGGCATAAACTTTCTATATTTCTTTCAAGAATAATCTTTTCATTTAATAAATCATTAAGCTTTTCACAAATATCATTCTTCTCATTAAATTTATCTCTATAAAAATTCTGCTTATTTTTCCAAACATCTATCATCCTATTATAACTATCAAAATCAACCTTAGTTGAATATGTCAACGAATCACTTATCAAGACCTCACCAACAAATAAAGGTATAACCTGGTCTAAATATCTGCTATTAAAACCATCTCCCGCTGATATAAACAACATAATTCTAAATGGTCCAGTTAAAAACTTTTCCAAAGAAAGCTGTTCTCTAGCTGTCTCGTGACTGCTGGCTGTAATATCTTTTAAAAATTGAAAAATAACACTATAAACAACCTTGTAGTCTGACTCTTCTCCCACTTCAATAATAATTGATAGGAATTCAAAAGTCTGCTTTTTTATTGAAGCTTTTAGAGAATGTTCATTCATAACATCTATTTTTAATGACTCTACAAAATATACTTCATTTTTAAAACTTAGTTTAACAATCTCATCATATATCTTAAATATTAATTCATCCCTGAACTTTATATTTTTATACCTATTTTTAAGTTTTTCAATAACTTTCTTTAAATAATATACTTTAATTGCATGAGTTTTTGATAAATAATAATTGAAATCCTTAGTCTCAGTCAAAATGACATATGCACTCTGTATCATACTATCTATAGCTTTAACAAAATTCTTTCTATTACATATATTTTTTACCTTAATCTGTGAAATTCTTAGAAGTTTATAATATAGCAATAACTTTATCTGATCATCTGAAATATTCTTTATTTCATCTATAGTCTTAGTTACTATATCCAAAAATGATTCTTCACTACTTTTCTTTAACAGCCACTCTTTAGATTTTGATAATAAGCTTAAGTTACTTTTGTTCCAATTACTGACCATACTATAAAGTACTCTTAATTTATTACCATTAAGGTTTAAGAATGCATTATAGAAATCACTATATTTTATTGATTTTTTTATTTTGTCATCAAGTATACCTTTAAATAAGACTATCTTTTTTTTAATATCTTCAATAGACTTATTGTATTCTGTTATCCTATTGTATATATTGCCCTCTTCAAAATTTAATTCAGTCTTTATCTCTAATTTATCTGTACCTAATATTTTCTTTAACTCATCATTATAAGAAAATATTATTGTTTCACTATCATCCTGATATCTATTTGTTAGCTCCAATAATTTTTCATATGAATTTCTAATAGCTTCAAGCTGAATTTCAATGATTCTTTCCTTTTCTTCAATAATACTATCCTTTTCCTCAAGTTCATCAAGCATTGATCTAATCTGTTGTTTATCAACCTCTGTCCTAACTAAAAGACTTTCTTTTTTAGCAAGCATCCTATGATTTTCAATACATTCATCTCTTACCGCATCAATTTTTTCTATTTCTTTTTCATAAATATTACGTATTTGTTCAATCTCATATTTATGAGATGCAATTCTTTCAATAAGAAAGGATTCATGCTTTTTTAATTCTTCTTTTTCTTTTTTAATGGCTATTATTATTCTGTTTAATTCGCCTACACTTTTCGACTGCTGTGCAAGATCAATAATTTTTTCTCTTAAATTATTGATCTGATTATCCTTTAATGATATATCCCTTTTTACCTTTTTAAGTTCATTTTCTTCAAAAGAGATAGTCTTTGGTGCCTTAAAACTTAAATTTCTTACTTTACTTATATTATGATTCTCTTTTTCTTTTAAATACCAGCAGAATACCCTATGAATCAACTCTAATATTTCTATAGGGTGCTTATCAATCCTCTTATCTCTGCTTCTATAAAGAGTTATACCTATTCCGTTGACTCTTATTATCTGCATATAATCATATATTTCCTCAGGAAGATTAAGGTCCTCGTTATATCTTAATGATTTAATCATCTCTCCAGTGGTAGTACACTTGCTTAGTCCATAAGAAACTGCTATTTCCCTTATAAAGGCTTCAACAACTTTTCTCACTATTATTTTAGTTATTCTAGGAAAATCTTCACATGCACATTCTGCCTTTAATAACTCTGTATAATATCTGCTCAAACTCGTCATTTTTAGATAAGTAAAATTGCTTTCATTATATTTCATAGTTTTAATTCACCTTCAATAATATTATTTGATAATTTCTTTTTCTGTTATAATGCAGTCAATTCTAACGTCTTGCTTGTCCATAGGCACCTTATCAATAACTTGAAAATCATATGCTAGTGCTACCTTTTTTATTTCTTTTTTTCTTTCATCAGATATCTTTTTGAAATACCTGTCATAATATCCTGCGCCATATCCTGTTCTACCACCTTCTCTATCAAAAGCAACTCCTGGAACCACAATCAAATCTAATTTATCAGGATTTATATATGAGCTATCTTCTCCAGGTTCAAGTATCCCATATCTATCTTTCTTCATATTATCTAGTGAATAAATTCTTACGGCATCCATCAACTTATTTTTGAAAATAGTTCTTGGAACAAATATTCTTTTTCCATCAACTAACGCCTTATTTATTATTTCTATTGTATTAATTTCTGAACTATATGATATATAGATGAATATATTTTTAGATGCTTTATAATAATCACTTTCTAAAAATTTATTTCTAATTGTATTATCTTTTTTCTTCTTTTCATCTTGTAACATACTATTACGAATATCTAAAATTCTTTTTCTTAGTATTCTCTTTTCTAAATAAACTTCTTCCATAATATATACCTGCCCCACGTTTATTAAATTTTAATACTGCTTAATGACATACTTGGCTTTTTAAAAGCTATCTCTTTTTTTATCTGTAAAGTTTCAGGATTAATTGTTATTTTGTAGATATCTGGACATCCTTCTTCTCTCCATTTTTTCATATATCTTGCATCTGCCATAACTTCTGTATAATAATTTTCATCATAGTAATCAGAAAACTCCAAGTACGATAGTATACTTTTTTTATCGATTATCAGCTCATTTTTATTTAAATTACTGCATATAGGAATAAAAAATCGAAGAGGTATTTCATAGTTATATCGTGAACCCTTCTTTAGAGGCTTCCCTTCCATAATAGCTCTTCTAAAAAATACGTTTACCTTATCTTTTTCATCTACTTTAACTTTAAAAATTATTTTCCGATTTTTATTAACTTCTAATTTTATCTTAATCATTTGCTCACCATCTTTTATTACCTAAATTATTATCGTCCATAAATAAAACTTCTTATTATATTTTATCATTCTATATAGTAACTGTCTAAAATAAATAATAAGTATGAGCGTATTAAAAAACCATACTTAATAGAATATATAATAAAAATGCTATGAAAATTATTCCTAATCCTCATAGCACAAAAAATTTTCTTATTAAATTCTAATGTTCTTCATCTGTACTTATATATACAAGTGAACAGCCTAATAATAAGCCTCCACCTATTATATTTCCAATTACAACAAAGAATAGGTTTTTTAATACTAATGCCATTGGTAATCCACCTAATGCAAAATATGCTATAGAAAATACACCAACATTAGCAATACTGTGTTCAAATCCACCAATTATAAATGCAAATACTGAGAAGAACATCATTATAAGCTTTCCGCTTTCTGATTTCATCTTAATTCCTGATAAGTAAGCTAAACAAACTATAAAGTTACATAGTACCCCTCTTATAAGCATTTGATATGCTGGCAGCTCTAACTTAGCATATGCTACGCTTTCAATATAGTGCTGAATTGCACTTAATGAAGCTCCACTTTTAACAAATAAGAATGCAAATATAATAAGACCTACAGAGTTTCCTATAAAAGTATAAATCCATACTTTTAATGTAGAACTAAATTTAACCTTTCCTTTAAGCATTCCAACAATCATAACAAAGTTATTTCCTGTAAATAATTCACCACTTAAGAAAACAATTAATGCTATTGCAAAGCAGAATGTTGCAGCAACAATTACCTTAGAAACTTCAGGATATTTAGGGTAAAGAATAGCACCTGTTGTGTATGAAAGAATAATTGCTACCAGTATATAAAATCCAGTAACTACTGCTCTCCCTATATACTTTCCTGTTTTTTCATTTGCATTTCTGGCTTTTTTCTCAGCCATTTTAGTAATAACATCGATATCACTACTATACATATTTTTCCCTCCATTTTATCTTATGTAATTTATGTTATTATTAGATTTTAAATTCATTCTAATAACATATTTCTCTTTTGTAGAGCTTTATATACCTTTTATATTAATAAAAACCTAATTTAGTTAAACCTTTATTAATATAAAATAAAAATATACTTGCTATAGTTAAATCGATCATTATTATCTTACTATATTTTCAATGTAAAAATCAAGGATTTGCAAATATAATAAAAGGCTAACATTTGTAAATATAAATCTAATTTTTAATTTTATTGTCTGCTAATTCAATAATTGTATATTTTAGATATTTTAAGTAAATCAATCAAAAATATATAACGTTTTATATTTTGTTCTGAATAGTACGAATAATTTATGCAAATACAAAGAGACACATTAATAATTGTGCCTCTTTTATAACTATCTGTTACTCTCATCCTTTAATAATTTAATTATCTTAATACTCTTTCCATCTATAATAAACTTATCTGTATTCTTAAATACCTCTCCACTCATAACATCAATTCCGCTGACAGGATACTTATTTATAAAACTTTTATTGTTACAATTGTTATTAATTATTATAAGCATATTTTCATTGCTATAATTTCTCTCAAAAACAATTATATTATCCCTACAGTAAAGCTCATTATAATCTCCATAAATAAGAGCCTTATTTTCTTTTCTTATTCTTATGAGTTTCTTAAAATACTCAAGCATATTAGAATTCTGCTTTTCCTTATCCCATACCATACATCTTCTGTTAAATGGATCATCTCCTCCATTCATTCCTACTTCATCACCATAATAAATATATGGAACTCCTAAATAAGTAAATTGAAAAGCTACTGCAAGTTTCATTGAATCTAAATCTTCATTGCACTCTGTTAAAAATCTCTTTGTATCATGACTATCTATTAAATTCCACATCTGCTTTGTAACAGAATCCATATAAAGCATTCTATTTCCTGCTAAAATATCAGAAAATTCATCACTGCTTATAGTTTTTCTTGCAAAGAAATCTGTAACAGCATTTTTAAATGGATAATTCATAATACCATCAAGCTGATCTCCTTTAAGAAATGAATTTGCTTCGTGCATTATTTCTCCTATTATAACAGCATCTTTATTTGCACTCTTTATTCTCTTTCTAAATGCTCTCCAAAAGTCGTGACCTATTTCATCACATACATCAAGTCTCCATCCATCAATACCTATTTCCTTTACCCAGTATTCTCCTACCTTCAATAGATACTCCTTTACCTCATTATTTTGTGTATTAAGCTTAGGCATGTTAAAATGTCTATCCCCAAATGTGTAATAGTTTTCATTTTCCCTTGAAACAGGATAGCTGTCAATAAAGTACCAGTCTTTATATTTAGACTGCTGCTGATTTTTAAGGACATCCTTAAATGCAAAGAAATCTTCTCCTGAATGATTAAATACAGCATCAAGTATTATTTTAATCCCTTTTGCATGTGCCTTATCAACAAGTTCCTTAAAACTTTCAACAGTTCCAAACTGAGGATCAATATTGAAATAATCAGTCGTGTCATATTTATGAGCAGTTTTTGATTTGAATATTGGTGTCATATATATAACATCTATTCCTAAGTCCTCTAAATAATTTAATTTACTTGTGATTCCTTTTATATCTCCTCCATATCTTGAATAGTAAGTAAGATTATCTTCCTTACCCCATGGCATAACATATTCTGGATTTATACTATTATCTCCATTGCAGAATCTTTCAGGGAAAATCTGATATACAACACATTCCTGCATCCATTTTACATCATCATAGACGTCTTCAGCTGCTATATAAGGATATATATATGGATAAATTAATTTTTCATCATCTTTTACTCCTCTTTCAGTTATATAAGAAACTTTTCCATCTTTATCTACAATTTTGAAATAGTACTGATATCTATTTCTAAAAACACTTATATCAGTCTGAAAATAATCAAAAAGGCCAGCCCTTGCTGCAAGTCTCATTTCCTTCTCTTCATATGGATTGCTTTCAAGATATTTATCCTTATAATAAACAATACATTTTTTAATATCATCTTTTGCTGTTCTTACTCTTAAAGTCAAAGTATTTACATCTTTCGCATATGAATATGGTGCTTCTGTTGCATGATATAATGCATATTTGTTCATTTATATTCGCCTCCGAAAATTAATATAACTTTGGCTAGTATCTATAACATCCCCGGGTAATAAGTTACTAAACCTTTAACTATTCTTTATGAGATTATTATATCAAATACTATTGCCAATTATTGTATATATCTCATATAATATGTATATAGTAAATGTTATTTTAAATCTATATGACTATCATTTTGAAAGAGGTGCTTAAATTTATGGAAGAAACCTTCTTATCCGATATTAATATTTTCAGCAACAGAATTTCCTTTCTTATAGAGCTACATGCAAAACCTGAAATACTTTATATAGTCAAAAATAAACATAAGAATGAACTTTTTGATGAAATATCAACTAATGAAAAGAAAATAGATCTTTATATATGGAATGCTATTTTTTCAAAGGAAGTAATAAAAAATGGTATAGCAACAAAATACCTTCATCCTGTGTATAACAAATTCTACAAACAGATATCATCTCTTAATTCTGTCAGCAAGCTTCAGGAAATCGAAATTGAAATGGTTGATACATATCTGAATATGCTTATAAATGATACTGAAGTTACTGATAACTTTGTTATAAACAGAATACTTAAGCATCTCCATCTAAATATAGAAAGTAAAATTTCATTAAAGAAACTTGCAGGAGAACTGAATCTTTCTGAAGGGTATATATCAGACTGCTTTAAGAAGCATATGGGAATAACCATTATGAGCTATGCAAAGAAAATACGTATAGAGCGTGCAAAGGTCCTCTTGAGAACTACAAATGACAGTATACTTGATATAAGCCTTCGTCTTGGCTTTCATGATCAGAGCCATTTCTATAGGGTTTTCAAAAACTTTACTGGAGTTTCTCCTTCAAAGTATAGGAATGAAAACTTCGGATAAGATAACAAAATAATAATCCCTCATTTAGCTTTATAAAACTTAATGAGGGATTTTATTATTTAACCTATTTTATAGATTAATAAAATTGTAGCCTTGCTTTTAATACATCACAGACAAGCAGCTGAATATTGAGCTGCTTGTCTAGTTAATGATACATACTTTAACTTTTTAAATTATAGATGCCAGATATCTTCATTATATTGTGCTATTGTACGGTCAGAAGAGAAGAAACCAGCTTTACTTATATTTATTAATACTTTCTTGTTCCAAGCTTCTCTGTCTTCATAATCCTTGAACACTCTATCTTTAGTCTTAATGTAATCTTCAATATCTAATAATGTCATGAACCAGTCTTTATTGATTAATTCATCATGAAGTCTAGTTAAGTTTTCCTTATCTCCAACTTCTAACATTTCATCACTTATAATGAAATCAACTAATTCTTTGATATTTTCTTTTTCATAATATTCTTTTGATACATAATCTTCATTTTTATAATGTTCAATAACTTCTTCTGAAGATTCACCAAAGATATAAATATTATCATCTCCAACTAATTGATGTATTTCAACATTTGCACCATCTTCTGTTCCAAGAGTTAATGCACCATTTAACATAAACTTCATGTTACCAGTACCTGATGCTTCTTTAGATGCAAGAGAAATCTGTTCTGAAACATCACAAGCTGGAATTAACTTAGATGCCTTAGTTACATTATAGTTTTCAACCATAAATACATTTAAGTATTTATTAACTTCTGGATCCTTATCTATTATTTCCTGTAAGCATAAGATTGTATGGATAATATCCTGTGCAATTACGTAAGCTGGTGCTGCCTTAGCTCCAAATATCATAGTTATTGGAGTTGTAGGTACCTTACCGCTCTTTATTTCTAAATATTTATTGATGATGTATAAAACATTCATCTGTTGTCTCTTATATTCATGAAGTCTCTTAATTTGTATATCAAAGATAGAGTTTTCATTAAGATCTAAGTTTTGTGTTTCCTTTAAGTATTTCTTTAATGCAATTTTATTATCTTTCTTAATCTTATCAAGCTTGTTTAATACATTCTTATCATCAACAAACTTAGCTAATTCTTCTAATTTATCAGCATTCTTCTTATATCCTTCACCAATAAGCTCAGTTATGAAATCTGCTAATTCATTGTTACAGTGTAATAACCATCTTCTGAATGTTATACCATTAGTCTTATTGTTAAACTTTTCTGGATAAATATCATAGAAAGGTTTTAATTCAACATCTTTTAATATTTCTGTATGAAGTGCTGCAACACCATTTACACTATATCCATAATGGATATCCATATGTGCCATATGAACTCTTCTCTGATCATCTATAATATATACTTTTTCATCATCATATTTTGCTTTTACTCTGTTATCTAATTCTCTTATTATTGGCATTAATTGTGGAACAGCCTTTTCTAAGTAATCTATTGGCCATTTTTCTAATGCTTCGGCAAGTATTGTATGGTTAGTGTAAGCACAAGTCTTAGTAACTATTTCAATTGCTTCATCCATTCCAATTCCCTTTTGTCCTAATAATCTTATTAATTCAGGGATAACCATTGATGGATGTGTATCATTGATTTGAACAGCTACATGTTCATGTAATTTATGAAGATCATAACCATTTTCTTCAGCTTCAAGTATAATTAATTGAGCTGCATTACTTACCATGAAATATTGCTGATAAACTCTTAATATTCTTCCAGCATCATCGCTGTCATCTGGATATAAGAATAAAGTTAAGTTCTTTTCTATATCAGTCTTATCAAAATCAATTCCATCTTTAACAAGAGATTCATCAACTGTATCAATATCAAATAATCTTAATTTGTTACAAGGCTTGTCGTATCCAGTTACATCAATATCATAAAGAGTTGAAGATACTTTAAATCCTCCAAAAGGAACTTCAAACTTGATATCAGTTTTATTTAACCAGCTCTCATCTGTTAACCATGGGTTTTTAACAGCTTTCTGTTTATTATTTTCAAATACCTGTTGGAATAATCCAAAATGATAGTTTAATCCAACCCCATCACCATTTAATCCTAAAGTTGCAATAGAATCTAAGAAACATGCTGCAAGTCTTCCAAGACCACCATTACCTAGTGAAGGTTCTAATTCCATTTCTTCAATTTCAGTTAAATCTTTTCCATTCTCAGCAAGTACTTTTTTAACTTCATCATATAAACCTAAGTTTATTAAGTTATTTGATAATAACTTACCAATTAAAAATTCTGCTGAAATGTAATATAATTTTTTATTCCCTTTATTTGTTCCTTTTTGTTTTTCTTCAGATTTTGTTAATTGTAATAATGCTGAGTATATTTCTGCATTAGTAGCATTACTAATTTTCTTATCAAATTTTTTGTCTAAAATTTGTTCTAAATTCTTTTCTACCATAATAAATCTCTCCTAAACTTATATACTTATTTATATTTGAAATACAATTTTGTTCTATTAATGAAAACGCTTGCGTTTAATTTCAACTTTATTTTATCAATTAATTTCCATGAACATTTGTATATTTTTTATTTTTTTTGTATATAAATTAGTCGTTTTTTATTTTTTACATATTTTTTATATTACACACTATATATATTTACATTGAAGACGTATTTTTTACTTTTTCTGTAATTAAAGTCCCATCAAATACAAGTAACAGATTCAACTCTCACTAATTCTAATAACGATTCAAACATCTCTAAACCTGAATCTCTAATAGTAATTATGAATTCTCAACGGAACAAGCTATAAATTCTATTCACTAAATATAAAAAGAGTACTGCCAAAATATATGTAATACTTTTAGCAGTACTCTCTTCACTACTTATTTTTTTGTTATAAATCTTTTGTATTGTGCTTATTATTTATCATATATACACAAATCTATTGTAATACCCTTATCTTGTCCTTATATATCTGCTTAAAGAACAATATTGTTAATAATACTGACCCTATTTCTGCTAATGGTATTGAAAACCATACCCCATCAAGTCCAACAGTCTTTGATAGTATATATGCTGCTGGAAGTATTATTACTATCTGTCTTGCAAATGAGATTATTAAACTATACATACCATTGCCCAATGCTTGGAATACTGATCCTACAATTATACAAAATCCAGCAAATATAAAGCTTAGACTTATTGTTCTAAGTGCAACTTTTCCTATTGATATCATATCATCAGATGCATTAAATAACATTAACAGCTTATCCGGGATTGATTGGAAAATAGCTAATCCTATAAGCATTATAGTCATTGCAATTCCAACTGCTATTTTAGTAACATCTGTTATACGCTTCTTATTACGAGCTCCATAATTATATGCAACAATAGGTATAAATCCATTATTAAGCCCGAAAACAGGCATAAAAATGAAACTCTGAAGCTTGAAATACACTCCAAATACTGATACTGCAGTACCTGAAAACCCCATAAGAATCTTATTCATCCCATATGTCATAACTGATCCAATAGACTGCATTATAATAGATGGTATTCCAACTTCATATATAACCTTAATTATGTTTAAATCTGGTTTAAAATTCTTAAAGGATATATGTATCTCATGATTTTTCGTAAAATTAAAAAATACTGCTAAACATGCACCAATACATTGCCCTATAACAGTTGCAATTGCAGCTCCTGCAATTCCAAGTTTAGGTGCACCTAATAATCCAAATATTAATATAGGATCAAGTATTATATTTATAATTGCACCAATACTCTGTGTAATCATAGTATAAAAAGTCCTTCCTGTTGCCTGTAATAAGCGTTCAAAGGTCATCTGCATAAACAATCCAATAGAAAATGTACAGCATATTGATAAATACTGATGCCCATATTGTATTATATGAACATCTGTACTTTGTGTCTTAAAAAATATCTCAGAAAAAAATAATCCAAATATAGCAAATACAATATAGCTTAATGCTATTATAAAGATACCATTTACAGCTGTTTTATTAGCTCTTTCTATATTTTTTTCTCCAAGACTTCTGGATAATAGTGCATTTATACCTACTCCCGTACCTGATCCAACTGCAATCATAAGGCACTGTATTGGAAAGGCAAGTGAAACTGAAGTTAAGGCATTTTCATTTATCTGGGCAACAAATATACTATCTATTATATTGTACATAGCTTGTACAATCATCGATATTATGATTGGTAAAGACATGTTCATTAATAACTTTCCAACAGACATTGTCCCCATCTTATTTTCTTTTATTTCCGGTCTGTTAATAGTTTCTTCCATATTTATTCTATATTCCTTCCTTCTATAATCTTCTATTTATATCAATATTTAATTATACTAATATTATTAATTTTTGTCTAAATTTTATATTTAAATATATTTTAGTAAAAAATATTCATATAATATTTCTACTATTTAATAACTAAGATATAATAAATAACACTGAAATAAGCTGATTATAATAATTAGTATTAAGGTTTTATATAAAAAAGTGAACTAGAAAATCTACTTAACATCTTGATTACAATAAAATCAACAGACATACTTAAATATAAAAATATCTGCTGATTAAAAATATATATCTATGAATTGCTGATTCTAGCTTAATTATTTTACATACTTCCCTGCACATTATCATCATTATTAACAGAAATTTCATTATAAAGAGGTTCAGGCTGCTTTACGCTGAAATTATAGATTACAACTGTATCACATAACATATCATGAAGAGCCCTCTTCCTATTATCAAAAGCAATAAGGATATACCCTATACATAAAATCAATCCGCTCAAGTATCTTCCGATTGTTTCTCTATATATTACATCAATGATTGGCAGTTTTTCTTCATGCTCTTTACATACTTTTATTTTCATAGCCTTTTTACCTAGAGTTGCTCCAAAATAATAAGTCATAAAAATGAAGTAAGCAGCTGTGCATAAATAAACAGCTATATCAACTATGGTAAACTTAAACAATATATGTTTAAATAAAATTATATTTGGAAATATTAAAGAAATTAAAAACATAGGTATTCTTATTATGAGCATTGCACATCCTACAATAATACAGTCAATAATATATGCCCATAGTCTCACTAAAAATCCTGCATACATAATTTCCTGTTCATTATTGTTTTGCATAATACATCAAGCCTCCATTACCTTGTTTTTCTAGATAATCTGAAATTACCTGTGCATCAGATTTACTCTTTAATCCTTCTACCTTTGAGAATAATGATGCTAATACATTTTCCTGAACGTCTGGAGTGTATATTGTAACATCACTTCCAATATAGTCTAACATATCCTGTTTCATATTATCATAAGTATCAACATTATCTATTAATCCAAGTTCTAGTGCCTGATTTGCTGAATATATACGTCCATCTGCAATTGGCTTTACTGTTTCAATATCCATATTTCTTCCTTCAGCAACAACTCCGGCAAACTGTTCATATGCTTCATCAACTAATCCCTGAAATATTTCCTTCTGCTCTTCTGTCATTTCCATTCCTGCTGAACCCATAGCCTTATTAGGTCCGCTTGTAATATCAATTTCCTGAATTCCTAGCTTATCGTATAATCCCTTTACGTTAGTAAGTGATGTAATAACACCTATGGAGCCCGTCCAGCAATTTCTATTTGCATAAATCTTATCAGAAGCCATAGATATATAATATCCTCCTGAGCAAGCCTGATTACTCATATATGTCCACACAGGTCTTCCTGTTTCTTCTTTATAATCCTTTAACTTTAAATAAAGTTCATCAGACTCATAAACTCCTCCTCCTGGACTGTTTACATATAATATAATACCTTTATTGACTCCTGATTTAATCATTTCATCAATATAATTTAACGTCTTTTTATGGTTATAACTCTCTGATGAAGCAAATATACTGTTACTTTCAGAAGTATTTTGAATTGTTCCCTCTACCTTAACAACACCTATAAAGTCTTCACTTGGAATGCTTACATCACTAGCTAGAGCTGCTGACTTAAGTGATTCTTCTGATTCCTTTGTAATGCTGTTAGAATATGCATTTATAAGTACACTAGACCCGCTTACACAAATAAATGCTACTGCTGCAACTATAAGGCCTATAATTTGTTTCTTATTCATTAAGAAAATCCCCCCATCATTCATAACTAATCCTTATATAATTATAATCAAAACATGGAAAAATATCATTAAATTTGAAATAAATACGAAACTTTAATGTATTAATTATGTTTAACATAAAAATTCCTGCTAAGATAATACATTAATTATCTTAGCAGGAATGATTATATCTAGTTAATTATTTGTTTTTAGTACATGCTATTCAACTGTAACAGATTTTGCTAAATTTCTTGGCTTATCTATATCGCATCCTCTAGCCTTTGCAATATAGTAAGATATTAATTGAAGAACTGCAACACTTAATACAGGTGCAAACATATCTAAAGTTCTTGGGATATAGATTATTTCATCTAGAACTTCTTCTAACCCTTTAGTTCCTTCATAGCATATTCCTGTAACTTTTGCTCCTCTAGCTTTAATTTCAACAACGTTACTTACCATCTTTTCCTTTAAAGCTTCTTGAGTTAATAAAGTTATTACTTGTGTTCCATCTTCAATTAAAGCGATTGGCCCATGCTTTAATTCTCCTCCAGCATAAGCTTCAGAGTGAATATATGAAATTTCCTTAAGCTTTAATGAACCTTCTAATGCAACAGCATAATCTAATCCTCTACCTAAGTAGAACATATCTTCTTCTTTATACATTTTTTCAGCAATAGCTTTTATCTTGTCTTTATCTTCTAAAACTAATTCTACCTTGCCTGGTAAATCTAATAATTCTTCTTTTAATTTATCTAATCTATCGCTCTTTAATTTTCCTAATATCTTAGCAAATGTCATAGCTATCATATACATTCCTATGATTTGAGTTGTATAAGCCTTAGTTGAAGCAACTGATATTTCTGGACCAGCTAATGTGTATAATACGTGGTCTGCTTCTCTTGAAACTGAACTTCCAACAACATTTGTTAACGCAACTATAGTAGCACCAATTGTCTTGCAGTTTCTCAATGCTGCTAATGTATCAGCAGTTTCACCTGACTGGCTTACAACTATAACTAAAGATTTATCAGTTACTAATGGATTTCTGTATCTAAATTCTGATGCAATATCAACTTCTACTGGTATTCTTGCAAGAGATTCAATTACATTCTTACCTACAAGACCTGCATGATAAGCAGTACCACATGCAACTATAAATACTCTATCAGTATTTTCCAAATCTTCTTTAGTAATCTTTAAATCGTCTAAAATCATGCTCTTATCCATTGAAATTCTTCCAGCCATAGTATCTCTTATAGCTTTTGGCTGTTCATGAATTTCCTTTAGCATAAAGTCTTCAAATCCGCCTTTTTCTGCTGCATCTTCACTCCATGTAACATGATATATATCCTTTGTTATTTCATCTCCATCTGTATTGTAAAGTTTAACTCCATCTTTATTAAGAACAGCTATTTCATGATCTTCTAAAAGATATACATCTCTTGTGTAGCTTAATACAGCAGGGATATCTGATGCTATGAATGATTCACCTTTTCCTAAACCTACAATTAATGGACACTCTTTTCTTACAGCTATTAATTTATCTGGCTCATCTTTGCATACAACACCTAAAGCATAGCTTCCTTCAAGTTTCTTAAGAGCCTTAGTAACAGCTTTGAATAAATCTCCTTCATAGTAGTAGTCGATTAAGTTAGGAATAACTTCTGTATCTGTTTCTGATTTAAAAGTATAACCTTCACCCTTTAACCAGTTTCTTAATGGTAAATAGTTTTCTATAATACCATTTTGAACTACAGCAATTGTTTCTTTGCTATTTAAATGTGGATGTGAGTTAACATCTGATGGAGCTCCATGAGTTGCCCATCTTGTATGACCAATGCCCATATTTCCTTCAACTGGATGTTCCTTTATATTTTCAGCAAGATTAGCTAATCTTCCTTTAAACTTTCTTACTTCTATCTGCCCGTTATTAACAACAGCAACACCTGCTGAGTCATATCCTCTATATTCTAATTTTGATAATCCGTTAATTAAAAATGATGTTGCTTTTCCGCTTCCTAAATATCCAACTATTCCGCACATAATATAATCTTCCTTCCTTTAAGCTTATTAGTAAAATTCTATAATAAGCCTTCCTTATATTTTTTCTAAATCTGAATGCTTTGGTAAGACAGATGTATTTATCTATAAAATTATTTTATAGATAAATAGGTGTAATAATTCCATAACCTAAAAGCATAAACTTTAGAAGGTTTTAACACCAAACTGGATTTGTACTTTAAATCACTTTAAAGTTTTGCCAGTTGTTAACGGTAGTGCTATACCGTGGGGCACCCGCCGAAGTTTCGATAACTCCCCAACCTCGTCAACTTAAGTGAGCATCCAAATCTCTGATTTGATTAATGCGAACTTACACAGCGTGCAAGTGAGCTTCCAAATCTTCGATTTAGCTAGTCGAACTTACTTAGCGAACGTAGGTGAGTCAAGTTTCCTTGTAAAACTCATCTAATACTCAACCTTCACTTATAATAAATCTATATCTAATATCTCACCTTAAGTTCTGGCGCTTTAAAAATTATCATTTTAAAAATCCCATACCTATCCCTATCATCCCTTTCATAATACATTTTACACCCTGCATATATTTTATCATATAAATGAATTTTGTCTATAATATATAATATTGCATTTTTCTTAAATTTCCACAACAAATTAAAAAGGAGAAATATAATCCACAATCATCGTAAATCACAATTGATTTATCCACAATTTCTAGACTATACTTCTCTAAATATGTTAGTAAGTTGTAAAAACTCTAGCACATACATCCATTTTCATTTACTTTATATCCATCTATATCTGTATTTACTGCCAATGAGCCATCTGAATAAAAATAGTACCAGTTTCCATCTATATTAGCCCAGCCAGTCTTCATAATTCCATCGTCATTGAAATAATACCAGTTATCATTAAATTTAAACCACCCTATTACTTCATAACCAGAATTCCTTTTATAATGCCATCTTGACATTTTATCTCTAAACCAGAATCCACCTTCATAATACTCATCAATATCGGTTTCCTTATCATTATTATAATCAAGGTATTCTGTTTTTTGTAAAAAATAGTTTTCATGTGCAGATGGATACTGACTGCTATCCCATGTAAATCCATTATTTCTCATATAAGTGTCACTTTTTAATAAGTATTTATCTCGCACAATATTATCATTATTAGTACAATCTAAGTGATACCACTTTCCATCAATTTTCACTAAATTCCATGCATGGCTTGTTGTATTTTTATTTCCATTAATAATCCTGCATTCAATTCCCATAAGCTTAAACATTTTATATGCCGTCATAGCATACCCCTGGCATACAGTTGTTTTAGTAGTTAATGCAGTATATACATTATCAGACTTTAAAGTATCATCATACTTATATATCTTTACAATATAATCATTTACTGCTTTAACTTTTTCTACAGTGGACATTCTAGTATCAATTAAATTATTTACTATTCTTGAAATCTCAGAATCTATATATTCTTCCTGCTCTTTAGAAGTCCTGTATTCAATATTAGCTTCGTAATTATAGCCAGTCTTCTTTGTTGAATATACCGATATTGATCTTTCTAAATAATCGTCTTTCTTAGCGGCATCCTGTAAAAGACTAATTGCACTATCAGAGGGATATACAAAATAAAAAACATTATCTCTATTCACCATATGATTATATATGTCATTTTCTAATTTTTCTTTGTATGAAACAGTATCTGCTGAAACACTAACATTACATAATGAAATTAATAATAATGAAATTATTGATGTTTTATATTTTATACCCATAAAATCCTCCATAAATATTAATTTATA
>JAEWQX010000177.1 GCA_023399035.1 Bacillota bacterium
AAGCAATGAGAAACTTCCAGCCTGACTGGATAGTAGCAATGGGTGGAGGATCACCAATAGATGCTGCAAAAGCTATGTGGATATTCTATGAATACCCAGATTTCACTTTTGAACAAGCAGTAGTTCCTTTTGGGTTACCAGAATTAAGACAAAAGGCTAAATTTGTAGCTATTCCATCTACAAGTGGTACTGCTACAGAAGTTACAGCATTCTCTGTAATCACAAACTACACAGAAAAGATCAAATATCCTTTAGCAGATTTCAATATAACACCAGATATAGCTATAGTAGATCCAGATTTAGCACAAACTATGCCTGCTAAATTAGTAGCTCACACTGGTATGGATGCTTTAACTCATGCTATTGAAGCATACACTGCATCTTTAAGATCAAACTTTAGTGATCCATTAGCTATGAAAGCTATAGAAATGGTTAAGGAAAACTTAGTTAAATCATTTGAAGGAGATAAAGTAGCTAGAGATTTAATGCATGAAGCACAATGTTTAGCTGGAATGTCATTCTCAAATGCATTACTTGGAATAGTTCACTCTATGGCTCATAAGGTAGGAGCAGTGTTCCATATTCCTCATGGATGTGCAAATGCAATATTCTTACCATATGTAATTGAATATAACAGAAAAGCATGTGAAGAAAGATATGCTGATATAGCAAGAGCATTAAAATTAGAAGGAAGCACAGATGCTGAATTAACAGATTCATTAATTAAAGTAATTAATGAATTAAATGATCAATTAAATATTCCTCACTCAATGAAAGAATATGGTGTTGAAGAAGCTGATTTCAAAGCTAATCTTGAATTCATAGCTCATAATGCCGTATTAGATGCATGTACAGGATCAAATCCTAGAGAAATAGATGATGCAACAATGGAAAAATTATTTGAATGCACATACTATGGAACTAAGGTTAACCTTTAGTAAGCATTTAGCAGTAAGTTCTTATTAAGACATATAGGCGTTAATAAACAGATGTGATTTAAATTTAACGTTATATATAGGAATAAATAAGCTTGCAGTAACATTAGGGGATATATTTAAATTCAGAACAATTGCTCTCTTTTAAAAGGAGGGCTTTTGTTCCGTTACGGGTAAAGTAAAAAAACAGAATAATAAGAATAAAATGTAATAAAGATATTGGCGAATATTTATATAGATAAAACAGGAGGAAAGAATAGTGTTTAAAATAGTTAGCAAAAGAGAACTTACAAACAATATATATTTAATGGATATAGAAGCACCTAGAGTTGCAAAATCAGCAAAGCCAGGTCAGTTTATAATAATAAAAAATGATGAAAAAGGTGAAAGAATTCCTTTAACAATAGCTGATTATGATAGAGAAAGAGGAACTGTAACAATAGTATTCCAAACTGTAGGGGCAGGTACTAAACAGTTAGCTCAGTTTGAAGAAGGTGAATTTGTAGCAGATTTCGTTGGACCATTAGGAGTTCCAAGTGAATTTGTAAATGAAGATATAGAAGAATTAAAGAAACAGAACATAATATTTGTTGCAGGTGGAGTTGGTGCTGCTCCAGTATATCCTCAGGTAAAATGGATGCATGAGCATGGAATTAAATGTGATGTCATCGTAGGAAGCAGAAATAAAGAATTATTAATTTTAGAAGAAGAAATGAGAAAAGTAGCTGGTAATCTTTATGTTGCCACAGATGATGGTTCATATGGGTTTAACGGAAGAGTTACAGACTGTCTTCAGAAGTTAGTTGATGATGGTAATAAATATGATCATGCTGTTGTAATTGGACCAATGATAATGATGAAATTTATGTCTATGCTTACAAAGGAATTAGGTATACGAACAACTGTTAGTTTAAATCCTATAATGGTTGATGGTACTGGTATGTGCGGTGCATGCAGAGTTACTGTTGGAAACGAAATTAAATTTGCATGTGTTGATGGGCCAGAATTTGATGGACATCTAATTGATTTTGATGAATCTATGAGAAGACAGGCTATGTACAAATCAGAAGAAGGCAGAGCAATGTTAAAATTAGAAGAAGGGAACACTCATAGCCATGGTGGTTGTGGATGCAGAGGTGATAAATAATGAATATGCAAGATAGAATGAAAAGAACACCTGTAACAGAACAGGCTCCAGAAGTTAGAGCAAAGAACTTTAAAGAAGTATGTTTAGGTTATACAGAAGAACAAGCAATAAAGGAAGCTAACAGATGTTTAGGATGTAAAAATCCTAAGTGTGTTGAAGGATGTCCTGTATCAGTTAATATACCAGGATTTATAGCTAAGGCTAAAGAAGGAGACTTTGAAGGTGCTGCTAAGGAAATTGCTAAATATAGTGCATTACCAGCTGTATGTGGAAGAGTATGTCCTCAAGAAAATCAATGTGAAGGTAAATGTGTACTTGGAATAAAAGGTGAAGCAGTTGCAATTGGTAAATTAGAAAAATTCACTGCTGACTGGTCAAGAAAGAACAATGTAGATTTAGCAGAAGTTGAAGCTCCAAATGGAAAAAGAGTTGCAGTTATCGGAAGTGGTCCTGCTGGATTAACTTGTGCTGGAGACTTAGCTAAAAAAGGATATGATGTTACAATATTTGAAGCTTTACATGAAGCAGGCGGAGTTTTAGTTTACGGTATTCCTGAATTCAGATTACCAAAAGAAGATGTAGTTAAAGCTGAAATTGAAAACATAAAGAAGCTTGGAGTTAAGATTGAAACAAATGTGGTTATTGGAAGAACAATAACTATAGATGAATTAATGGAAGATGAAAAATTTGATGCTGTATTTATAGGATCAGGTGCAGGGCTTCCTAAGTTCATGGGAATAGATGGAGAAAATGCAAATGGAGTATTTTCTGCTAATGAATTCTTAACAAGAGTAAACTTAATGAAAGCTTTTAAGGAAGAATACGAAACTCCAGTAAGAGCAGGTAAAAAAGTTGCTGTAGTCGGTGGTGGTAATGTTGCTATGGATGCTGCAAGAACTGCTTTAAGACTTGGTGCAGAAACTCATATCATATACAGAAGAAGTGAAGCTGAACTTCCAGCAAGAGCTGAAGAAATACATCACGCTAAAGAAGAAGGAATAATCTTTGATGTATTAACTAACCCAACTGAAATATTAACAGATGAAAATGGATGGGTTAAGGGAATGAAGTGCGTGAAAATGGAACTTGGTGAACCAGATGCTTCAGGAAGAAGAAGACCTGTAGTAAAGGAAAACTCTGAATTTGTAATGGATGTTGATACAGTAATAATGTCACTTGGAACATCACCTAATCCACTAATATCTTCAACTACTAAAGGATTAGAAGTTAATAAGTGGAAATGCTTAGTTGCAGATGAAAATGGATTAACGACTAAAGAAGGCGTTTATGCTGGTGGAGATGCTGTTACAGGGGCTGCAACAGTTATATTAGCAATGGGAGCTGGTAAGAAAGCTGCAGCTGCTATTGACGAATATCTTAAATAATAATTACAATTCATACTATTAATGCTCATAATCAATTTAATATAAATAAAACATATAAAAACAAGAAACTATTGTACTTATACAATAGTTTCTTGTTTTTATTTTAGCTTTTAATCATGTTGAAAAGGTCTTGTGATTTTTATTATCCATATTATTAATTAAATGGTATTATATTGAAAGTATTATGGTATAATTATATATGTAAATTATATACATAATCAGATATAAGGAGGATGGATTATGGCACGCTTTACGTTACCAAGAGATATTTATCATGGAGAGGGTTCATTAGAAACACTTAAGACATTAAAGGGTAAAAAGGCTTTCGTTGTAGTTGGTGGAGGATCAATGAAAAGATTTGGTTTCCTTCAAAAAGTTGAAGACTACTTAAAAGAAGCTGGTATGGAAGTAGAATTATTTGAAGGTGTTGAACCAGATCCATCAGTTGAAACAGTTATGAAGGGTGCAGAAGCAATGAGAAACTTCCAGCCTGACTGGATAGTAGCAATGGGTGGAGGATCACCAATAGATGCTGCAAAAGCTATGTGGATATTCT
>JAEWQX010000181.1 GCA_023399035.1 Bacillota bacterium
AATGCTTTCTTTTTACCCATTTCAGCTAATTCTTCTAAAGCTATTGGTAAACAACCGTATTTAAAGTAAGTTTTTTCTGGAACTCTGAACCAAAGCATATTTTCTCTCCTTTTAGCTATAGACTTAACATTGATTAAATGTTTAGGACCAACATTTTCAGAAACTGAGTTTCCACCCCATGATCCACATCCAAGAGTTAAAGATGGTGCTAACTTAAAGTTGAATAAGTCACCGATAGCTCCTTGAGATGCTGGCATGTTGATTAATGTTCTAGCAGTCTTCATTCTGTGACCGAATGCCATTATTCTATCTTTACATTTAATTTCATCAGTGTAAAGTATTGATGTATGACCTAATCCACCTAATTCTATTAATCTGTCAGCTTTTTCTAAACCTTCTTCAAAGTTCTTAACTTTATACATAGCAAGTACTGGAGATAATTTTTCGTGTGAGAATGGTTCTTCTAATTCTACTGAAGTAACTTCTCCAACTAAAACTTTAGCGCTTTCTGGAACGTTAACTCCAGCCATTTTAGCTATCTTATAAGCAGATTGACCAACCATGTCAGCATTTAATCCGCCTTTTTCGTTTAAGATGATCTTTCTTACTTTATCAACTTCTTCACCCTTAAGGATATAAGCTCCTCTTAAGTCTAATTCTTTCTTAACTTCTTCATACTTTTCTTCTACTACAAGGATTGATTGTTCTGATGCACATATAACCCCGTTATCAAATGTCTTAGATAAAAGTATTGAGTTTACAGCCATCTTTATGTCAGCTGTTTCATCTATGATTGCTGGAGTGTTTCCTGCTCCAACTCCTAAAGCTGGTCTTCCTGATGAGTAAGCAGCCTTAACCATTGCAGGACCACCTGTTGCTAAAATTATGTCTGATTCAGCCATAACGTTTTGTGATAATTCAACTGATGGTTGATCTATCCATCCGATTATTCCTTCTGGAGCTCCAGCTTTAACTGCTGCTTCTAAAACTACTTTAGCAGCTTCAATTGTAGCATTCTTAGCTCTTGGATGTGGAGAAATAATTATAGCATTTCTAGTCTTTAAAGCTATTAATGTTTTGAATATTGCTGTTGATGTTGGGTTTGTAGTTGGAACGATAGCAGCGATAACTCCTATTGGTTCAGCTACTTTTGTAACTCCATAAGTGTTGTCTTCTTCTAAAACACCACAAGTTTTCATGTCTTTATATTTGTTATATATATATTCAGCCGCAAAGTGGTTCTTTATAACCTTATCTTCAACGATTCCCATTCCTGTTTCTTCTACAGCCATTTTAGCTAATCTTATTCTGTTATGGTTAGCTGCTAAAGCTGCTGCTCTAAATATTTTATCTACTTGTTCTTGAGTGAACTCTGCAAATTGTTTTTGAGCTTTTCTAAGTTCTGCAATTCTTTGTGTTAATTCTTGAGCGTTTGTAACTTTCATTCCTAGTTCCTCCAAATCAATTTATATTAATTTCATTAATTTCAATTTACTCTGTGTTTATTGTTTCCTTAAATATAAATATGGATGTTTGTTATTTTTTTAACACATCTCACAAGCTTATTGTAGTATATTGTTTATTTTTTGTCAAACTTTTTTTGATGTTTTTTTAGTTAAATTGAATTATTTTGCCTTCATACTTTCTTGCTCATCCCTTATATAACTAGTGTTAATGGCATTTTCCTAAATATAAAGTATTTTCTGAAAATTAATTTTTTTGTTTAACTTTGTTATTTTTTATTCATCCTTATTTTTACTTTTATTCCTTTTTAATTGTAATTGTTATTTTTTTATCAATTTATTTAAAAATAAGGTAGTTTGATATCAATCAAACTACCTGCTTAAAATTTTGCTAATGATAACATAAACATATAAAACTAAAATGACTAGTGCTTACTGATAGATAATATCTATTCTTATCTAAAAATTTTCTGCAATAACTTCTGCGATTGCTTCTGCTACCAACTGCTGACTTTCTGGATCTGCACATCTTTCTCCTTCCTCTTCATTGCTTAAAAATCCTATTTCAACTAATACAGCCGGCATATTTGTATTCTTTAAAACAAATAAGCTTCCTGCTGCAGATTGATTATCAGTCTTTACTCCTCTGTTATTTGCATTTAATTTTTTGACTATATTATTATTTATCTGTTTTGCTATCTGTTTAGACTTTTCCATTCTATCAGAATCTATTCCGCCCCCATATTTATCATCTTTAGATGTAACGCTATAATATGATTCAACACCATTTGCAGCTGGAATTCCATCAACAGCATTATGATGAATGCTTATATAGAATTCAGCATTACCATCATTTGCAACATCTACTCTATGTGATAAACTGTCATTCAAATCTGTAAAACTCTGATTTTCGCTTCTAGTCATCAACACAGTAAATCCTCTTTTCTCAAGTTCACTCTTTAATTTCTCAGCCACCTGCATATTAAGTTCTGTTTCCGAATAATCTACTCCATCTATTGTAGTTTTTACACCTTCATCTTTTCCAGGAGCATGTCCAGGATCTACGGCTATTATTTTCTGCTCTTGTTTTGTCTTACTATCTATTTTATTTGATGAAGGATCTGATTCAGATATTCTTTTTCCATCACTACCCACTTCATATCCATCTATAGTAGTATTTGTAACCATCTTTCCACTTGTCTTATCAAAGTAGTAATATGAACTTCCATTATCATCACTGAACCATCCTGTTTTCATACTTCCATCATCATTAAAGAAATATCTATAATTATTTACATTAATCCATCCAGTAGCCATGTCTCCATTATCTTTTAAATAATAATTCTTTCCATCTATACTTCTTAATCCTATAACCATGCTTCCATCGCCCTGAAGATAGTACCATAAATTATTAACTTTCTTCCATCCTCTTGCCATAGTTCCAGATTCATTCATATAGTACCACGACTGTCCATCTTTAACCCATCCTGTTATCATATTCCCATCACTATTAAGATAATACCAGTTTCCATCAGGATTAATCCATCCATATGCTCTCGAACCATCGTTTTTATAATAATGCCACATACCATCTTCATTTTTCCATCCAATACTAGATGTTATGTTGACTGCATTATTAATATTGGTATTTACTGGTAAAATCTCACACTTTAATTCAGTTTTTTGAGAGTTATCTTGGTTTTGATTTATTGTTTCTTCTTTTTCAATTCCAGCTGAAATTAATAGACTTTTATATAATTCATTGACTTCCTGACCATATGTTTCACTTGGAGCCCACTTTCCTGCTCCTCCTAGTTCATTTATAGTTTTGCATCTTCCCATTATAGTTTTAAAATGTCTTGGATCATAAGTATCACTCTTTGGATATCCATCTACACCTGCATATAAAGCTAAATGATCGAGATGAGCCTGTACACCTTTCTCCCATGAATCAAACTTCTGATGAGCATCTGGATAATTATCGTCTCCACCCTGCTCAGTTTTTAACCCACATGGGTTACAGTAGCTTTCATCTAAAACTCCTCCAAATTTTCCATATCCAGTTTCCTTTGCTGCCTGAACATAAGCTATTGCTGGATTTACGCCCCCACATTCATCAGAATACTTCCAATACAAATCTGCCAGATCAATAAATGTATCAGTTGCATTTCTTTCTTTTGCCCATTTTTTAGCTTGCTTTACTGTAACTTCACACTCTGATAAGATATCATAATCTTTTTCTTCAGATGCTTGTACTTTTTCTGGCTGTATTAATATAAATAATACAAAAAGACACATCATAAGAGCCAAAACTTTATTATATTTTCTCACTTCAACCCCTCCTCCATGATTAATTTTAACATTTTTTGTATTATTTTCAATTAAGTGTTTTAGAGTTTAATAAATATTTAATACTTATCATTAAACATTTTTTATTCTTAGTCGTACAGAATCAACATATATTGATGTTTCTTAAATAAACGAAAATGCTAATATTATTAGCGAAAAGTTAATAGTGTACAACTTCTAAAACTGATAATCTTTTAATATGATTGAAAAACTGAAAAAAATTAGATTAAATAAATGACTGTTATAAATTCATATTGATTTTATAACAGTCATTTATACTTATTATTTAAAACTTTACCTTAATAAGCTGTTCATATAATATAAATTAAAAATTAACATCAGTTCCGTAGTATGTGCACTCAAATAATTTTTCCATTGTTGCATCATCTATTTCCCTTGGACTTGATCCTGTACATGCATCTAGAATTGCATTATGAGCCACAAATTTAACATTAGCCTTGAAATCAGCTTCTTCTATTCCATACTCTTTCATAGAATGAGGGATATTTAATTTAGTATTAAATTCATCAATCATTTTAATTAATGAATCAGTTAATTCGCTATCAGTAGTTCCTTCTAATTTTAGCATTCTTGCTATATCAGCATATCTATCTTCACATACTTTTCTGTTATACTTTATTACATATGGTAAAAATATAGCATTTGCACATCCATGTGGAATATGGAATACAGCTCCTACCTTATGCGCCATAGAATGAACTATTCCAAGTAAAGCATTTGAAAATGCCATTCCTGCTAGACATTGTGCTTCATGCATTAAATTTCTTGCTTCTTTGTCTCCTTCAAATGATTTAACTAAATTTTGATTAATCATTTCAATAGCTTTCATAGCTAAAGGATCACTGAAATTTGATCTTAATGATGCAGTATATGCCTCAATAGAGTGAGTTAAAGCATCCATTCCAGTATGTGCTACTAATTTAGCTGGCATAGTCTGAGCTAAATCTGGATCTACTATAGCTATATCTGGTGTTATATTAAAATCAGCAATAGGATATTTAATCTTTTCTTTATAATTTGTAATTACCGAAAATGATGTGACTTCTGTAGCAGTACCACTTGTTGATGGAATAGCTACAAACTTAGCCTTTTGTCTTAATTCTGGTAATCCAAATGGAACTACTGCTTGTTCAAAAGTGAAATCTGGGTATTCATAGAATATCCACATAGCTTTTGCAGCATCTATTGGTGATCCTCCACCCATTGCTACTATCCAGTCAGGCTGGAAGTTTCTCATTGCTT
>JAEWQX010000206.1 GCA_023399035.1 Bacillota bacterium
TAGCTGAATATAAAGTTTTTGTTGAACTATACTGAATGTATCATGTAATTAATAAATAATAATTTACTTGAAATTATAAATTTATAGTAATTAATACATATACACAAAGACAAGTAACTACTTAGAACTTGGAGGAGAATATGGAGGAACAGATAAGATTAAGTCTGCTTTTAAAGATAGTAAACAATTTGTTTGAAAGAGAATTGAATAAAGAAGCTTCGTTGATGGATCTGACAAATGCCCAGTGCAGCATATTAGGGTATCTTGACAGGCACAGGGATGAAGAAATATATATCAATGATATTGAAAGGGTGTTCTGCTTAAAACGTCCTACTGTATCAGGACTTATCAAAAGGCTTGAAGAAAAGGAGTTTATTTTTATTGAACATAAATGTGATGATAGAAGATATAAAAGAGTCAATTTAACTGAAAAGAGCGAAGAAATTCTTGAAATCATGAAGGAAAATGTTGCAAATGCAGAAAAGACTTTATATAAGAATTTATCAGAACATGATAAGAATGAATTATACAGAATCCTTACTATAATGTTCAAATCTATGAATAAAGAATAAATTTCATCTTTTAAGGTGTTAAAAGCTGTAAATATTCATAGACTTAAGAATATTATAAATAGTCGTATTTCCTACACCAAAAGGATACTTTAAAATTCAGGCATATATATCAGCTAAATAGTGGAATTTATCGATTAAGGAAAGGAGAATGTTATGATTAAAACATTAATATCACAAGTAAAACAATATAAAAAAGATTCTATATTATGTCCCATATTTGTAATACTGGAAGTAATCATGGAAGTAATCATTCCGTTCTTAATGGCATCTATCATAGATAAAGGCGTAGAAGCAGGAAATATGATACATGTTATTAAAATTGGAGGAATAATGATTGTAATGGCAATGCTTTCACTTACATTTGGTACATTAGCAGGTAAATATGCAGCAAGTGCAAGTACAGGATTTGCTAAAAATTTAAGAAAGACAATGTTTGAGAATATACAGAGTTTTTCATTTTCTAATATAGATAAGTTTTCAACTGCTGGTCTGGTAACAAGATTAACTACAGATATAACTAATGTGCAGAATGCATATCAAATGGTTATACGTCTTTTCACAAGAGCACCAATAATGCTTATATGTGCAATGCTTATGGTAGTTAATATAAGTCCGCGTATCTCAACTGTATTTTTAGGAGTAGCTGTGTTTTTAGGAATAGCTCTTTTCTTGATCATAGGAAATGTACATCCTATATTTAAGAAAGTATTTGACAGATATGATGCATTAAATGCAAGTGTTCAGGAAAACATAACTGGAGTAAGGGTTGTGAAGGCTTATGTAAGAGAAGACTATGAAATAAAGAAATTCCATAAAGCCAGTGACAATATATATAAGCTTTTTGTCAAAGCAGAAAGTCTTCTTGTTCTTAACATGCCTATAATGCAGTTTGCAATATATACATGTATACTTCTTGTTTCGTGGCTTGGTGCAAAGATGATTGTTGGAGGTTCATTGACTACTGGTGAATTAATGAGTTTATTTACTTATATAATGAACATCCTGATAAGTTTAATGATGATTTCAATGATATTTGTTATGGTAATTATGTCTAAAGCTTCTGCTGAACGTATTGTTGAAGTAATCAATGAAAAATCTGATTTGAATAATGGCGAAAATCCAATATATGAAGTAAAAGATGGATCAATATCATTTGAAAATGTAATTTTCTCATATAAGAAAGATGGGGAAAAAGTTCTTAGCAATATAAACATAAATATTGAGAGTGGACAAACCGTTGGTATCATTGGAGGAACAGGCAGTGCAAAATCAAGCTTGGTACAGCTTATTCCAAGACTTTATGATGTTCAGGAAGGTGAAGTCAGAGTCGGAGGACTAAATGTAAAACAATATGATATTGAAACTCTTAGAAATGAAGTTGCAATGGTACTTCAAAAGAATGTATTGTTTTCAGGAACTATTAAAGAAAATTTAAGATGGGGTAATAAAGAAGCTACTGATGAAGAAATCAAGAGAGCATGTGAACTTGCACAAGCTGATGAATTCATTCAGTCTTTCCCTGATAAATATGACACTTATATTGAGCAGGGTGGTTCAAATGTGTCTGGAGGACAAAAGCAGAGACTTTGTATTGCAAGAGCATTGTTAAAGAAACCTAAAATATTGATATTAGATGATTCAACAAGTGCAGTTGACACAAAGACAGATACATTGATAAGAAGAGCCTTCAAGGAAGAAATACCTAATACTACTAAGATAATAATAGCTCAGAGAATTACATCTGTTCAGGATTCCGATAAAATAATAGTATTGCATGAAGGTGCTGTTGTTGATATGGGAACTCATGAAGAACTGATAAATAGATGTGAAATATACAGAGATGTCTATGAATCTCAAATGAAAGGAGCTGATAAGGATGAGGAAAAATAATATGGCAAGGCCAAAGCCTAGGACTAATAAAAAACCTTCAGAAATAATGAAAAGATTATTTTCGTATATATTCAAGAATTATAAGATTCACTGTATTGCTGTTGTCATATTAATATTTATCAGTTCACTTGCAAATATTGTTGGAACAATGTTTATGAAGCAGTTAATAGATGACTATATTACACCTATGCTCAGTCATGGCAAGGCAGACTTTGGACCTTTATTGAAAGCATTGATTATAATGGGTGGATTTTATTATTTCGGAACATTTTGTACATGGGTATATAACAGGATAATGGTTAACGTTACTCAAGGTACTTTAAGGAATATAAGAAATGATTTATTTGAGCATATGGAAAAGCTTCCGATAAAATACTATGATACTCATGTTCATGGTGATATTATGAGTATCTATACAAATGATACAGATACTTTAAGACAGATGATATCACAGGGAATACCACAGATTATATCATGTGTAATAACTATAGCAGGTGTTGTGGTTTCTATGCTCATATTAAATATTCCATTGACAATAATTACACTTTTAATGGTTGGGTTGATGATTTTAGTTACCAAGCATATAGCAAAGAAGAGTGGAACATATTTTATAAAGCAGCAGAAATCACTTGGTAAGGTAAATGGATTTATTGAAGAAATGATGGAAGGACAGAAGGTAGTAAAAGTATTCTGTCATGAAGAAGAAACCATTGAACAGTTTAATAAGATAAATGAAGATTTATGTGAATGTGCAAATGAAGCTAATAAATATGCTAATATACTAATGCCAGTCATGGGTAATATGGGTAATATAAACTATGTTATCACAGCTATAGCAGGAGGGCTTATAGCAATATATAAGATTGGAAACTTTACATTAGGTGGACTTGCTTCTTTCCTACAGTTTACAAAAACATTCAATCAGCCTATAGCTCAGGTTTCACAACAATTAAATGGTATAGTAATGGCACTTGCTGGTGCTGAAAGAATATTTGAGCTTATAGATGAAGAACCTGAAACTGATGATGGATATGTAGAGCTTGTTAATGCAAGGATACATGAAGACGGCAGAATTGAAGAAGTTAAGGAAAGAACAGGACAATGGGCATGGAAGCATTATCACAAAGCTGATAATACTACAACATATAAGAAGCTTGAAGGTGATGTTGTATTTGACCATGTAGACTTTGGATATAATGATGAAAAGATAATACTTCATGATATTGAATTATATGCAAAACCAGGTCAAAAGATTGCTTTTGTAGGGGCAACTGGTGCTGGTAAGACAACAATAACTAATTTAATAAACAGATTCTATGATATTCAGGATGGTAAGATAAGATATGATGGAATCAATGTAAACAAGATAAAGAAAGATGATTTAAGAAGATCACTTGGAATAGTGCTTCAGGATACTCATTTGTTTACAGGAACTGTAATGGAAAACATACGTTATGGTAAACTTGATGCAACTGATGAAGAAGTTATTGCAGCAGCAAAGCTTGCCAATGCAGATTATTTCATAAAGCATCTTCCAAATGGATATGACACAGTCCTTACAGGAGATGGAAGCAACCTTTCACAAGGGCAGAGACAGCTTCTTTCAATAGCAAGGGCAGCAGTTGCAGATCCTCCAGTATTAATTTTAGATGAGGCAACTTCAAGCATAGATACACGTACTGAAAAAATAGTTCAGGAAGGTATGGATAATTTAATGCATGGAAGAACAGTTTTTGTAATTGCACATAGATTATCTACAATAAAGAATTCTGATGTAATCATGGTTTTAGATAAGGGACGAATAATAGAACGCGGTGACCATGACAGCTTAATTGAAAAGAAGGGAATTTATTAT
This sequence comes from Bacillota bacterium, assembly GCA_023399035.1. Classification (GTDB taxonomy): domain Bacteria; phylum Bacillota; class Clostridia; order Clostridiales; family Clostridiaceae; genus Clostridium. The sequence goes on from JAEWQX010000206.1 coordinate 4,318, forward strand.
CAATTATATACAGGTGCATTAGAGCAGGATTAGCATTTAGACCTCTGGTTCAAATTAACCAGAGGTCTAGTATTTATTACTATATTTAAAAAGAGAAGAGTTTCATTATCTTTCTGTGCCTAAAAAGAAAATTCCTAATGCTCCCTGACCTGTATGACTGCCAATTGCAAGTCCCATGTAGTTTACATAGATATTTTCAGGCGAATATTTCTCATTTATCTTGATAAATAAAATCACTATGACCATTAAAGATTATATTAATAATTACTGTTGTGCTAATTCAAATTTGAATTCTGCACATTTATCATACATAGTAAATTTTATTTCTCCTGGAGTTATATGAGGAATGGTTTAATTCTGATGATAAGATTACATTGGAAGAATTATCAGAAACACTAAGTCTTTTAATTGCTTTAGATAAGTTTATATTCGGATAACTTTAAAAGATGAATTGACAATAATATATTTAGGTGTTATCCTATATCATGTAGTTTATAAAACTACATGATATAGGATGTTTAACTTTAGGAAGAAATATAAGGGAGAAAACTTTATGATTAGAATAATTTCAGATTCATCAACATTATATTCTGTAGAAGAGGGAAGAAAAAATAATATTGATATTGCACCTCTTACTGTAACTATTGATGGAAATACATATAAAGAAAATGAAGAGATAAATTCAGAAGAGTTTATAGAAATGATAAAGAAGGGACACATGCCTGTTTCATCTCAGCCTGCAGTTGGAGAAGTAATAAACTTATACAATAAGTATCCAAATGATGAAATAATAAATATTACCATGGCTGATGGACTTTCAGGTACATATAGTTCAGCATGCATGGCAAAAAATCTATGTGAGAATAATGACCGTATAGAAGTGATAAATTCTAAAACTTTATGCATGCCTCAGAGATATCTTGCTGATACAGCAGTAAAACTTGCAGGTATGGACAGAACTAAAGATGAAATAATTGAAGCACTTGAAGGCTTGATCAAAACATCAAGGTCATATCTTATACCAAAAGACTTTGAATTTTTAGTGAGAGGCGGAAGATTATCAGCACTAGCAGGAAAGATTGCAGGAGCAATAAAGCTGGTGCCAGTTGTAACACTCGGAGAAGATTCAAAATCTCTTGTAAAATTTACTACTAAAAGGACATTTAAAAAAGCAGTGGAAAAGATCTGCGATGCTTTAATTGAAGAAGGAATAGACAGCAGCTATAAAGTATTCATTTCTCACGGATGTAATGAAAAAGAAGCATTACTTACAAAGGAAATAATATGCGAAAAAATTAATGGAATTGAAATAGAGGTGTGTAAGCTGGGGCCAGTGTTTATAACCCAGGGAGGGCCAGGCTGTATAGCAGTTCAAACCATCAAAAAATATTAAAATAATATATACTTTTAACTTACAAAATGTTACAATTGATAAAAGGAATCCTTTTACAGCATGTTTAAGCATAAGGTTAAATAATGATATATAAGAGGGTGGAACATTATGAGTAAGAAAGTTTTTACCACTATTACAGGTTTAGTATTAATTTTAAGTTTGTATACTCAATCAATCCCTGGCAATTCATTATTATCTGCAAGTGCAGAATGTATTGAGGATACTAAGTCTGCTGATATTGTAAAAGATTATGAAACAATTAATGAAGATGAAGCATTGAGCACTGCAGTGCAGCTATTCAGTGATTACATTGAGGAAAACAGCACTGACTGGAAAAAAGTACAGCATGAAAATTTGGACAGGGATCCTGTTAAATCTCTTGAAGATTATAAAATTGTCAATGCAAAGCTTGTTTATCATGAAGGAAATAGTTTCACTGTCAGAGTAACTTATGATGTGAAATGTACTGATGAAAGTGATATGTGGTTTGCCGGCAATGGAAATAAAGAAGAAAATAACTGGATTAGAAATAAGACTAATTATATAAATATTGAAAAAAATAATGCTAATTATTCTATAAAGAATATATATACTTAAGGAGAACTGCATCTGATATTTTCGGATGCAGTTTTTTTAGGTATTCTCCTCTTTTAAAGAAAATTTGAGATTTTAAGCTTTTAATCATTAATTTAATAAATAATAGTAATGTTTTAGCACAATATATAGTATTTATAATAATAGTAATATCTATATATTGTGTTTTACTTTTGGGAATACTATAATATAAATATAGTTTATATTTAGGATTCAAAACAAATTATTCAGTGTTTTTTGATTATATTTATAAGGTGATTATATATGGAGGTATTTTATAGATGGGAATATTGAGTGAGGGATTTTTAGAAAGATATAAAAATGCAGATTCACCTCTAAGCAATATTGGAGAATTTGTATATTTAAGAACTTATTCGCGATATCTTAATGATAAAAAGAGAAGAGAAAACTGGTTTGAAACAGTGCTTAGAACTACAGAATATAATATTGAACTGGGTTTAAATTTTAAAAAAGAGCATAATTTAAACATCAATATGGATGATGAAATAAAAGAAGCCCAGCTTTTGTTTGACAATTTATTTAATTTAAGGACTTTTACTTCAGGGAGAACCTTGTACATGGGAGGCACAGATATTGTAAGGCAATATCCTCTTTCAAATTTTAACTGCTGCTTCACCATGATTGAAAGATATCATGATTTTGTAGATGTATTTTATCTTTTAATGATTGGTGCAGGAGTTGGAGTAAGGATAGACAAAGAATTAATAGGAAAAATGCCTTATATAAGAAAGGCATCTTTGGAAAGCAGATATAATGAAGATGTACGCAGGAATTTAAGCAAATCTCAAATTGAAAATACATTATTGGAAGTAGATAAAAATACTGCTGTCATTAAAGTGGGAGACAGCAAGGAAGGCTGGTGCGATGCACTTGAAACATACTTTAATCTGCTTACAGAAGAAAGATACAGGAATATTGATAAATTAATAATTGATTATAGTTTTGTACGCCCAGCTGGTGAAAGGCTTATGAGGTTTGGAGGAAGGGCTTCAGGATATAAGTCATTGAAAAGAATGTTTGACAAGATAGATAAAGTTATTGAAGGTACTGAAAATGGTGAGCTTAAGACAATCGATGTACTGGATATTGCCACAATCATAAGTGAAAATGTAGTATCAGGCGGAGTACGAAGAAGTGCAATGATGATTATATGTGATGAAGATGATGAAGAAGTAATAAATGCAAAAAGCAGTCTATATAAAGTTGTGGATGGCAGCTGGATAGAAAACAAGAGCATTTCTCATAGAAAAATGAGCAATAATTCAGTGCTGTACAAGAAAAAACCATCGATTGATAAAATAAAGGAAATCCTGGATTCAATCAAGATAAATGGTGAGCCTGGATTTATCAATGGAATGGAAGCTGAGAGAAGAAAGAGTTCATTTAAAGGGTGCAATCCATGCGGTGAAATACTTCTCCAGTCTCATGAATGCTGCAATCTTACTACAAATAACCTTTTAGCTTTTGTAGATGATAATAACAGACTTGATATTGAAGCTCTTGAAGAAATTCTTAAATTATCAGTGAGAGTTGCAATAAGGATGACACTTGTAAAGGCAGAACTTCCTGACTGGAACAAGGTTATGGAAAGGGACAGAATAATAGGCATATCCTTGACTGGTATGATGGATATGGTAAATAAGACTGGAATGAATTACGATGAACTTGAAAAACTGTTAAAGCATTTAAGAAGGGTAGTAAGAAATGAAGGAAAGAAATACTGCCATGAGCTTAAAATTTCTGTTCCTGAACTTATGACAACTATAAAGCCTGAAGGCTCACTTTCAACACTTCCATGTGTAAGCTCGGGAATACATTATTCACATTCCCATTATTATATAAGAAGGGTGCGTATTTCAGTAAATGATCCTCTTTACAAGATGATTGAAAAGCTTGGCTGCTATCCAGTATTCAATGAAAATGGCCAGAATGATGAAAACTGTACTACAAAGGTAATTGAATTCCCGGTAAAAGCTCCAGAAGGCAGGACTAAATATGATGTCAGTGCAATTGAACAGCTTGAATTATATAAGCTTTCAATGATAAACTGGACTGACCACAATACATCAATAACTGTTCATGTAAGAGATGAAGAATGGGATGATGTTGCAAAGTGGCTTTATGAAAACTTTAATTATGTTGTAGGAATAACATTCCTTCCTCTTCTGGATGAAACTTATCCTCTTCTTCCTTATGAAGCAATAAGCAGGGAAGAATATGAAAGACGTATCAGGGAAATCAAGCCATTGGATTATGACTTACTGGCAGAATTTGATGATGATGAAGAACATGAAATATTAGAAAAGGAATGTGCAGGAGGAGCCTGCCCAATAAGATAGGAATTTAAAAAAAGCTTCAGTGCTGGGTAATCTGCGCTGAAGCCTTTTAAGTATCTCGGAAAGCATGAAAACTTTTGAATTTAAAATTTGCTATATCAATGGATTGATATAGTTAAGAACTAAGAAGTAAAAGGCGTGGCTCAGCCATTTTTTTGATTTGCATTAATAATAAACTTTTAATTTATACTATTAATCAATAATTGATTTGAAGTATTGAGTAATAGTATAAATTAAATATTGAATGTTTTCTATCCCACAGTTTTTTTATGCATGAAAACAGGCACTAAATTTATTTCCTTCTTATATGTTATTAATAAAGATATGCCTGCAGGAATAAAGCAGAACAATGATGCATGTACATTAAAGTATCTGCATGCAAAGAATGAAAAAGCTACACCTAAATGGTACCATAATAGTGAATTTGCAAAGAACTTTGCTTTTTCAATCTGTTTTTTATCTTTACTGAATATATATTCGCCAGCTGCAAGTACTGCCTGACGAAGATTGTTTGTAGAAAAGATTGTTGAACTATTATATCCATTTGCACCATGATATATACTCCATTGTGTAGACATCATGAAGAAAATGGGTAAAAGTCCCACTATAGGATCATTAGTTATAGGGATAAAATTGAGTATAATACATCCTGTCATTATTACATATATACCATATCGCTGAACATTTATATTTGTTTTATTTTTTAAATATACATATATTTCAATACCAGCAATATAAAGAATTATTCCCAATATACGTATGATGAATTCATATATGTTGCTTCCCAGAAAACATATAACAACGTATATAAGGTTTGATGTCTGAGCAGAACCCAGATTTCCACATCTGTTTAAAATAGCATAACCGCCAATGAATCCTCCTATTAAACACATGATACTGTGCAGATATAAGTCCGATTTATTTTGATCATTCATAACTAATCTCCAATCTATATTCTTTAGTTCATGAAAATTATACCACTTATTTATATATAAAAATAATGCATATTTTGTATCATAACCATAGATTATTTTTATGGTTGTACTATAATAATTAATATGGGACTGAGCTTTAAAAAATGAGAAAAATGAGTTTTATGGCTGTACCCCTTCATGGATAGTCAAAATTGAAAAAGGTATAAGTATTAATTGATTTTATTAAAATTAATGGTTTATTATTAAATAGAAATATGACAGGAGAAAAAGAAATGTTAGTTAGTTTTGATTCTTATAAGGTATTTTATATAACTGCTAAAAATGAAAGCATTACAGCTGCAGCAAGGGAATTATTTGTAACCCAGCCTACAGTTACACACTGCATACAAAAACTTGAGGAAGAACTTGGATGCATACTTTTTATAAGAAGCAAAAAAGGCGTAAAACTTACAGCTGAAGGTGAAACATTATATAAGCATGTAGCAGTAGCATACGAACATATAATACAAGCTGAAAAAGAAATAAATGAATTAAAGATGTTCAGGAAAGGTGAAATAATACTGGGAGCAAGTGAGACAACCCTTCATCACTTTTTATTTCCATGTTTAAAAAAGTATAAGAAGAAATACCCTAACATAAAATTGAAGATACATAATTCAAGTACTCCAAATATGCTTGAAGCACTGAGGAACAATAAGCTTGATTGTGCCATACTTGTATTTCCGTTGTCTTATGAAGAGGAAGGACTGGAAATAAACACTTTGACTCTTTTCCATGATATAGCAATAGCAGGACTGGAATATAAGGAACTTGAAAATGTTCCTATGACACTTAAAGAACTCAATGAATATCCTATTATAACTATAAGCAAGGGAACCATGACAAACATGATACTTAAGGAAATTTTTAAAAGCAGGGGCCTTGACTTGAAACCTGATATAGAGCTTGCAACAACAGACCTTATTGTACCTACAGTTGTAAATAATCTTGGGGTGGGCTTTGTCCCTGAATTTTTTGCAGAAGAAGCATTGAAAAGAAAGGAAATAATAAAGCTTAATCTTGTAGATGATATTCCAAATAGAAAGATATGCCTTGTCTATAAATCTGAAAGACCTAAGTCTATTGCAGTAAAGGCATTTATTGATTCAATTTTAATTACTTAAAGAACAATAGATCTGGCTTATTAGTATGATTCACTGACTGTAATTAGTAATTAAATCTATACTGGTAATACTTTCAATAGTTAATAGGTAAAAATTAAGAGATTAAGAGGTAACAGTTGAGTTGAAAGTTATGATAAGATCTTTCCCAGCTTGTGAATATATTTTCCCAACAAGTTGGGAAAGATTTTGTTTTACCTGGGAAAGATTTTTTAAATTTATAGATGTATATTAATTTTTTCTCCACATGCTGGACACTTATCAGTACTAATCAGAAGTTTTGTATTATAATTAGTCCTCTGCACTAAAAGTTCTTGGCATCTTGGGCAGTAGGTATTATTATCTGTGCCTGGTACATTTCCTACATATACATATTTGAGATATTTTTCAGCTTCATGCTTTGCATCCATAAGTTTTTCAATTTGCGTAGCTTCATTATTCATCTTATATCTTGGGAAGTATCTGCTTAAATGCAGGGGCATTTCATCATTTACACTGCTTATGAACTGTGCAATTTCCCTGACCTCTTCTATTGAATCATTTTCATCACTTACAAGAAGGGTAGTAATTTCCACATGGCATTTATGTCTGCAAGTTTTTATTGTTTCAAGGACTGGATCAAGGGAAGCACCGCATATCTTATTGTAATATCTGTTAGTGTATGCTTTTAAATCAATATTCATTGCATCTACATATGGAAGTATATTTAATAGAGGCTCTTTATTGATATATCCATTTGTAACTATGACAGTTGAAATATCATCATTACATAATTCCTTTTGTGCGTATTTTTCCTTTATATCCTTCAAGGTTTCATATACATACTCATACCACATAAAAGGTTCATTGTAAGTAAAAGCTATGCCTGCATTATTTTCAATACCCCTCATAATTTCAATAAGTCTTTCTGCATCTATGAATTCAGAAGGAGGGCGGTTCTGGGATATTTCATAGTTCTGACAGAAGCTGCATGTCATGTTACACCCAAATGTGCCTACTGATAAAATATTCTTCGATGGCTTAAAATGATATAATGGTTTCTTTTCTATGGGATCCACACCTGCAGAAGTTACCTCTCCATAATTTACTGCTACAGGGACATTGTCTTTTAAAGTCCTTACTCTGCATACACCATATCTTCCTTCAGTAAGTATACAGTTATGAGGACATAATCTGCATCTCACAGTATTTTTATCTTTTAATTTATCTTCAGTTGAATCTTGTTTTTCATAAAATAAGAGTTCAGAATCCAATTCTTCATCACTCCTTTCATATTTATATTAAAGTAAAAAAGTCTGATACTTAATCTTTATATTAAGATAATAAATCAATACATATAATTAATAGCTTTCAATATAAAAAGCTGCAGTATTTGGATAACTTTAATTTTACCTTATCAAATACTTATATGAAGATTCCAATATAAATACTTAAACATATAAATTCTTAACTAATCATTTTCTGTATAGCGAACAACTTCAAATTTTTCTATGTCATAATCATCACTGAAATAATCGATTTCACCCTTATCACATGCAATGTGCAGCTGTTCATCTACAGTATCCACGCCTTCAAGATCTGGAAGAAGAAGTCCACGCTTATAGCCCTTGCTCACTATTACTCCATATTTCTTAGGATCAAGTTCGCTTTTGTCTGCTTTTACTGGATCTGTAAGAACATCAACAGAAATATCAATATCATAAAGTTCATCTTCTGTAACAGCAGGGAATCTTGGATCATTAAGTGCAGCACTTATTGAGTTGTTTATGATTTCAAGTGCAATGGAATCTGTAGCTGGAAGAATTGTTCCTATACATCCTCTCAAAGCACCAAATTTCTTCAATGAAACAAAAACTCCGTGTCTAGAATTAAGGAGCTCATCATCTATATCTGAAAGGTCAGAAATTGGAGTGCCGTGTTTAAAGTAATGAATGAGATTTTTCCTTGCAAGCTTTGTATATGGATTTTTGCAGGATAATTTCTTATTATATTTTTGTTCTTTTGCATTTACCACCTCATCTAAAACATTGCTGCTTTCTTCAGTATTGCTTAATTTCATTACTCCATATCCAACACCAAAAGGTCCTTCATAAGATAACTGTTCACCTTTTACTTTTTTACCATTAAGGGTGCCAAGCATTACATATATAGAATTCAAACCGCACTGGCCTGCTTCATTTACCATTTTGTTATCCATATTGAATACTGAGAGAACATCGCCATTTTTTAAGTCATTTAAGATGCACTTATCAAACTGTGGTCCATATGGGGAATAAGAATATGGACCTTCTTCCTTAAGCTTATGAGATAAATCTCCGCTTGCTATTATTACACATTTTCTATTTAGTTCCTCTGCAGTCTTTCTTATTTCCATGCCAATCTTATATAGATTTATATCACCTATCATAGAATATGTTATATGAACAAGCTTGTAGTCTGTGTAATATTTGTTTACAAAATAAAGAGGAACCATTGCTCCGTGGTCTAAAGTAAATTCATGATTATATCTTGCAAGAAGTTTAGAATCAACAAGAGCGCAAGGTAAATATGCTGAGAGACAGTTCAAATTTAATCTTTCGTTAAATTGGGTGTCCAAAGGAATATCCATTTTGACATTTATAGCTCTGAACTGGCGGAAGTCACCTCTTATAGAATCTTCATGTGAAATAGCAACAGCATCACTGAACATTGCGCCATGAGGTGTGATTAATATTATTGTATCTGGCTTTAGGTCACTAATTTCTTTTCCAATTGCATTGCATGAATTTGCTGTATCTGCAATTTTGCCTTCTTCACCTTTTCCTATGTCGGGAATAATTATAGGTGGATGAGGCATTAAATAATGTCCCACGATATTATTCATAAATATCATCTCCTTTATTTGTAATGATTAATATGAAACTCATCTCTTTTCTTATTATGGATACTTTTATTATTCCTTAAAATAATTCAGTTTTATTTATGTTCTGTATATTTATATTATATATTCTTTGCTGTATTTTATAATAATGTTTTTCCATATATAAAAACAGCAAGTAATAAAAATCTTACTCACTGTCTTCATTTATTTATTCAATTATAATACGTACTCACTTATAATTTGTCCTATTTTCACTATGTCAGAATTACCCCTGAATTCAAATTTAACTTTTCCTAAAGCACTGAAATACATTTCAAGTTCGCTGTCCAAATCAAATGTACCAGAAGTTTCAACAGAATATGCCTGGACTTTTGAATATGGAAGTGATGTGAAATCCTTCTTTGAACCAGTAATACCCTGTACATTGACAGCAATAACCCTTTTAGTTGTAAATACTACAAAATCACGTATTGTCTTATATGAACTTATTATTTCTTCGCCAGATATAAGAAGTGGTGCTACCTGTCTGCTTACTTCATCATTAGGAATTTTCTTCAGCTTTAAAAAAGCTCCATTATTAAAATCAATCATATTTTCCTCCTAAATACATAAATTTTCCATAATAATTTTAACATATATACATATTATAGAACATATTTACACCTAACAAAGCATTGAAATATATGTATATTATGTTATAATATTCAACAATAAAAATTTTAGTGAAAACTATATTTTATGAAGGAGTGTGATAGAATGGAAGGAATAATTTCAAGAGAAGATGCATGGAATCTTCTTAGAGAATACAACAGTGATGAGTTTCATTTAAGGCATGGTGAAACAGTAGAAAATACAATGAGATATTTTGCAAAGGAGCTTGGATATGGAGATGAAGAAGACTTATGGGGAATTGTGGGACTTCTTCATGATCTTGATTTTGAAAAATACCCAGAGCAGCATTGTATAAAGGAACAGGAAATAATGAGAGAGCATAATATTGATGAGAGGATAATACATGCTGCAGCAAGTCATGGATATGGAATAACTGTAGATGTAAAGCCAGAGCATGAAATGGAAAAAGTTCTATATGCTGTAGATGAGCTTACAGGACTTATTGGCGCAGTTGTACTTATGAGACCTTCAAAGAGCGTTCAAGATCTAGAACTTAAATCTGTAAAGAAAAAATTCAAGGATAAGAAGTTTGCAGCAGGATGTTCAAGGGATGTCATAAAAAATGGAGCAGAAATGCTTGGCTGGGAGCTTGATGACTTAATACAGAGGACAATTGATGCATTGAAGACTTTTCAAAAGTAGATAAGAGTAGTTTAAAATTAGTATAATATGATTTTATAAATATATTATAGGTTAAAAAGGGGAAATATTTTAAATTAAAGTATTATAGGAGGAATTAAATGAGTGGGTTTTTTGAAATCAAGCCAGCAGAATTAAAGGGTAATCCATTTGAAATGATAGGAAAACAGTGGATGCTTATAACTGCTAAAAAAGATGACAAGATTAATACTATGACAGCTTCATGGGGGACACTTGGAGTTATATGGAACAAGAATGTAGCAACAATATATGTAAGGTCAGAACGTTATACAAAAGAATTCATAGATAATACTGAAAGATTCTCATTAACTTTTTTTAGTGAGAATTATAGAAAAGAACTTTCTTATCTTGGAATGATTTCAGGAAAATATGAAAATAAAATCGAAAAAGCAGGCTTAACAATAGAAGAAGAAAATGGTGTACCTTATTTTAAGGAAGCAGAATTAGTGATAATATGCAGAAAACTATACGCACAGGATTTGGATAAGGAAGCCTTTGAAGATATACCTACTGCCAATAAGAATTATGTAGATAATAATTTTCATACAATGTATATTGGAGAAATAGAGAAGATATTAACAAAATGTGATAAATAAGAATAAGAATTTAAGGAAATATGGAACATTAACGAATTATTTGCCTAATATATAGTGAGTACTATTTTATGAGAGGAATATAGTATGAATGCTTATGTAGCTGTACTATTAGGAACAGGGATTACGTTTGCAGCAACTGTATTTGGTGCTGCCACAGTATTCTTATTTAAAAAAGGAGTTAACCCTAATTTTCAACGAGCCTTTTTAGGATTTGCAGCTGGAGTAATGATTGCAGCTTCAATATTCTCTTTGATTCTTCCTGCAACTGAAATGGCAGCAGAGCAAGGTATAATTGAATGGCTTCCAGCAGCTGGAGGATTTTTATTTGGAGGGGTATTCCTTCTGGTTCTTGATAATATAATTCCACATCTTCATATTGAAGATAAAAAGCCTGAAGGAATGAAATCTTCATTCAAAAGGACAACAATGCTTGTTCTTGCAGTAACACTTCACAATATACCAGAAGGCATGTCTGTAGGTTTATGTTTTGCACTGTCAGCAAGCGGAAGTTCTTCAATGACAATGATGGCTTCATTTGCTCTTGCAATAGGCATTGCAATTCAAAACTTCCCTGAAGGTGCTGCAATTTCACTTCCACTTAAGGAAGAAGGCATGTCCAAAACAAAATCATTTGTATATGGAGCATTATCTGGAATTGTTGAACCTATAGGAGGACTTATAACTGTTGCAATAGCAGGTACAGTATCATATTTTCTTCCATGGCTATTATCCTTTGCAGCAGGTGCAATGATATTTGTAGTAGTGGAGGAATTGATACCTGAAGCTCACACAGAAAGCCATACAGATGTTGGAACCATGGGTGTTATGATAGGTTTTCTTATAATGATGATACTTGATATTGCCTTAGGTTAATCTTAAAATTTTAAATAAAGTTTTAAATGCTGGAGTCACTTACATACAGCATTAATATTAAAGCTTTATGATTAGGATAAAGATAATATAATCAATTTGGACGTACTTCTATATTTTATTTTTAAAATGAATAAGCATAATGACATTATCAATTAATAGAAGTTCAATGCTCAAATGTAAATAAAGAGATATATTTAAGTTTCTTTATTTACATTTGAGTTTTTTCTTTTACTGGAATGAAACCCATCCAGAATTTCAATAGACATAATATAAATGAAAAAAGTAACATATAATATTAAGCATTTTTCATGATAAATAACACTTTAACTTCAAATAATAATAAATGAAAGAGGTTTATAATATGCTGAGAATTTAATTGAGACATTACTATAAAAAATCTGTAAAACTCAGGAGGAATAAAGTATGTTTGACAAGATAAAAGGTGAAAATAATACGTTTAAAAATCTTGTAGATGGTGAGTGGATAAGCAGTAGCAGTGGAAATTTTATAGATATAAATTCTCCAGTTGATAATTCCCTTGTTGGAAGGGTTCCAGCAATGACTGTTGAAGAAGTAGATGTATCCATGGAAAGTGCATCAAAAGTACAAAAGGAGTGGAAGAGTATTCCTTTAAATGCAAAGGCAGATATTTTATACAAAGCAGCAGATTTACTAATTGAAAATATAGATGAATTGTCCCATGTCATGATGATGGAAATTGCAAAAGACATGAAAAGCTGCAGATCAGAAGTTACAAGAAGCGCAGATTTTATAAAATTCACTGCAGACTGTGCTAAAAATCTATATGGAGAAAGCATTCCGTCAGACAGTTTTCCAGGAACAAAAAAGAATAAAATCTCCATAGTGAAGAGAGAACCATTAGGAGTAGTACTTGCCATATCGCCCTTTAATTATCCAATAAACTTAGCAGCTTCAAAAATTGCCCCAGCAGTGATCATAGGAAATTCTGTTGTCTTAAAGCCAGCAACACAGGGAAGCATAAGCGGACTTCATCTTGCAAGGATTTTTGAAATGGCAGGACTTCCAAAGGGTGTATTAAATACAGTTACAGGAAGAGGAAGCGAAATAGGCGATTACATAACATCTCACAAGTATGTAGATTTTATAAACTTCACAGGAAGCACTGAAGTTGGTGAAAGAATTTCAAAGCATAGTTTAATGGTGCCTCTATTGATGGAACTTGGAGGAAAAGATGCAGCAATTGTCTTGGAGGATTCTGATTTAGATCTTGTGGCAGATAATATTGCAAGCGGTGCATATTCATATTCAGGACAGAGGTGTACTGCTGTAAAGAGAGTCCTTGCTGTTGACAAGATTGCAGATGAACTTGTTGAAAAAGTTAAAATGAGAATTGAAAAGTTTAAGATAGGAAATCTGTTAGAAAATGAAAGTGTAGATATTGTTCCTCTTATAAGTGAAAAATCAGCAGATTATGTTTCTCAGTTAATAGCTGATGCAGAAATAAAAGGTGCAGATCTTGTGATTGGAGGAAAAAGAGAAGGAAATCTCATTTACCCAACACTTTTTGACAAGGTTACTACAGATATGAGGATTGCATGGGAAGAACCATTCGGCCCAGTTGTTCCAATAATAAGAGTTAAAGATATGGATGAAGCTGTTGAAATTGCAAATGCTTCAGAATACGGACTTCAAGGTTCAATATTTACAAAAAACATATATGATGCATTTAATATAGCAGATAAACTTGAAGTTGGCACAGTTCAAATAAACGGAAAGACTGAAAGAGGTCCTGACAATTTCCCATTCCTAGGCACAAAATCTTCAGGCATGGGCACTCAGGGAATAAAATATTCCATTGAATCAATGTCAAGACCAAAGCTTACAGTTGTTAATTTATAGAATATATTCTTATATATTCATATTATTTAACAAGATAAAAATGCTGTTTGAGATCTTATTAATGGTTCTGAAACAGCATTATTTTTTATTCTCTGACTTTGATTGATATCTTAATTACATAATCCTCAGTATTTCTAGTCACAACTTCATCTATAAGCACTTCTTCATAAGCATCTCCATCTATGATGAGATTATTTTTCTTTATAAAATCCAATATTTCAATATAGCTTGTATATACAGTATCATAATATCCATGATGATAAATTGCAGCATATGTTCCAGCAGGCTTTTTAGGATATCTGCTAAATGCCTTCATATTTGGCACCTTTGTAAAATAATAATCATATTTTAAGTAATTATCTTATTGACTCCGCATAATTCTGCAAATTCACCAGTACTGTAATACATCTTAAACTTATCCATACAAATATTCCTCACAATCCTATTGACTATCCTGTTACAGGATACTTTATTATATAAAAGACGAACGAAAAAATCAAATAAGAGAGGTCATTTATGAAAAATATATTAAACTCAAAAATCAGTGTATTTTCATTGATTAAATATACATTTCCCACAGTTATAATGATGGTATTC
>JAEWQX010000230.1 GCA_023399035.1 Bacillota bacterium
TGGGAAGATAATTGGGATAATTTAAGTACATTCTTTGCTTTTCCAGATAACATAAGAAAGATAATATATACTACAAATGTCATAGAGAGTTTGAATAGTCAATTCAGAAAAGTAACTAAAACAAAATTGATATTTCCAAATGATGATAGCTTAATGAAAATGTTATATTTAGCTGTTCAACGCGTAGCTAAGAAATGGACCAGAAGCTATTCAGAATGGGATTTAGTTATTAATCAATTAAATATATTATTTAGTGATATCCTTGAAAAGAATGCATAATAAAAGGACTCTAGAGTTAAGAGTATCTTAACAAAAAAGTCCTAATAAATATTTGCCGTATTGTATATTATCTCCACATTTTGGTGATAATATACAATATAGGCAATAGAAAAAAGTTATAAATTATTACGATTTTAGACAATATCGTTTAATAAATTACAATTGAAAAATTTTGATTATTTCCTTGAGAAAGTTAGGAATACACAAAATTATTTACAGGCTCGCTTTTTATTATTTATGCTTATTATACTTAACAATTTTTCTTCTTCTATTTCTATGACACATCTATTGTTATAAGCAAAAGATAAATTTTTATTACAATGTTGATATATACACTACAGTAAAATGCTATGAATCAATTAAGAAATTACTCAGTGGAGCAGTAGAATATATATATTCTCACCTGCGCCACTGAATAATTTCCTTTAAATTCATTAGATTCCATGATACTCTTTTTCTCCATAAGTTTCTCCATGTTTTACATCTTCTAATGGTGGAGTATCTAATGCATCAGTAAATTTTTCATTATTATCTTTTATATTCTCTGCTCTAGTAAGAACTTCATTCCCTCTTCCAACCAGCGATCCTTGATGAATCTTAGAATATTCATTTGTAATATTTGATTTATCTTTATTTTGCATATTAAAGCCTCCTTTAAATGAATTAACATTTATATTTTTTACAGAAGCTAAAAATGTATGTGTTAATTATAATCGATTTCTTTAACAATATTCAAATATCAACATTAATTTAAAACATAGCCTATTATTAAAAACTATTGTTTAGGAACTTATGAGTTACTGAAATATATAGTTATCTTACCTATGTCTACAAAGCAATAGTTGTAGACATAAGTAAGAATAATATTTATTGTTTAGTGTACTCATTGATACTTGCTTTCCAAAATCTCTTCTTTCAGATGGATTATTACACTTTAAGAATTAACTTCTGCAACATATGAATACTTTCCCTTTGTTTTTGTAAATTCAAGATAATCCTTTATATGTTTTGTTGTTACCTCAAGATGAGTAAAAATAATAATAAATTCGTTTTTTAATTCTGGACATAAAAAAATAAGACAACTCCTAATCAGTCATCTCAACCAATTATTCGATGTCTTATTGAGTCTTCATATATTTGTTGGTATAAAATAATATTTGTTAGATATGTTGCTTGACCTTTTCACACCACAAACATAGTAAAATAGCTTTATGACACTTTATTTTTAAGTCTTAATTTATCAGCAATGATTGCTATAAATTCACTATTAGTAGGTTTGCCCTTATCATTATGAACAGTATATCCAAATAGTTTGTTGATTGCTTCTATTTGTCCTCTGCCCCAAGCTACTTCTATAGCATGTCTAATTGCTCTTTCTACTCTTGAAGCTGTTGTATTATATTTCTTAGCTATTGATGGATATAATTCCTTTGTAACAGCTGATAATAGTTCCATGTCATTAACTACCATTGTGATAGCTTCTCTTAAGTACATATATCCTTTAATATGTGCTGGTACACCAATTTCATGGATTATGTTTGTAATTTCTGTTTCTAAATCAACTGGTGCTTTTGATTTAGGTTCTGATGTAAGTATATAAGAAGATGATGCTGGATATAAAACCCTGCTAGATTGAACTGCACTGTCCTGTACTGATGCTGGAGTACTATTAAACATTTCTCTTATTCTCTTTGTGAATACTTCCATATCAAAAGGCTTAACTGTATAATAGTCTGCACCTAAAGTAATTGCCTGTTGTGTAATCTTATCTTGACCAACTGCTGATAATATAATTATTCTTGGATTCTTTTCTAAGTCCATAGTATTAAGTTTTTCTAAAACCCCTAAACCATCAAGATGTGGCATGATGATATCAAGAATAACTAAATCTGGTTTTCTTTCAACAATTAAGTCTAAAGCTTCTCTTCCATCTTTTGCAATTCCTGTAACAACAATATCTTTTTGATTTAATAAATAATCATTTAAGATACTGCAGAATTCCTTGTTATCGTCAGCTATTAATACTGATATTTTTGAATCTTCCATTTTTTTCTCTCCTTTATCTATTAATACACTTTTTATATGTTTTCCCCTATCAACACATATATACTACAGCTTTTTATTTGCTTCTCTAAGATAATAATTCCATAAATTTTATTAAATTCCTCTTTTATTGTAGGGTATGTATAATTCTTTCTTTAAATTTATAAACGAGATGCGGCTTATAAGATTTATTTCTTAATTTTATGGTTTTAATGTATTTATCTTCCACTATTTGTAAATTATACACTTTTTTTTGCTATAAGTAAATACCTTATATAAAAATACTTTATACAAATTTGTTGAGAAAATTACTTAAATATTTATTTCATTATTCTTTATATTATATATTATATTATTTTCTTGTCCTTTCTTCAAATAAATAATCATTTTTTTGTTAATAATAAGAGTTAGTTCAAAGATTTGCTAATTATATGTTTTCATTGAACTAACTCTTTTAACTTTTTATTTAATTATTCCTGCATCTTGCAACATCCATTCTATGTAAATACCGTATCCTGTGTCAGGCTTATTTATTAGCACATGAGTTACTGCTCCAACTATTTTATTATTCTGGATTATAGGACTTCCACTCATCCCTTGAACTATTCCTCCTGTCTTTTCAAGAAGCTTTGGATCAGTAATTTTTATTACCATACTTTTAGAACTTGCACAGGTCTGATTTAAAAGTTTCTCAATTTCTATTTCATATTCCTGAGGACCATTTTCATCAATTGTTGTTATTATTTTAGCTTTACCAGGTACAACTTCATCTCTAAAACCAATTTTTAATGGTTTGATTTTACTATTTGAAAAGTTTTCAATATTTAATTCTCCAAAAATCCCGCTTTGTGTATTTTTATTTATTTTACCAGTAGGAGTATTTTCATTCATAAAAATACCTTTTAATTCACCTGGTGAACCTTTTTCACCTTTTCTTATGCTTATTATACTAGATTCAATTACATCTCCATTTTTAATTAAAAATGGTTCATTTGTATCAGAATCTGTAATTGGATGTCCTAAAGCACCAAATTTCTTTGATTCACTATCATAAAAAGTCATTGTTCCTACACCCGCGGTAGAATCTCTTATCCATAAACCAATTTTATATTCTTTATTATTTTCTTTTTTTAAATGAACTATTTTTGTTAAATTTTCTCCGTGTCTCAATATATCAACTTTTGCACTGTCTTTATCACTTTGCTTTATAGCCTTTAAGAGATCTTTTGAACTATGCATTTCGATACCGTTTACTTTTAAGATAATATCACCAATTTCCAAGCCACTAACCTTTCCAGGACTTTCTTCTTTTTCGTTATTTATTTCAATATCGCTATATCCTACAATAAGAACACCTTCACTATTAACTCTTACACCAATAGGCATGCCTCCAGGATAAACTTCTAGGTCTTTAATCTTCTCAACTTCAACACTTTTTAATGGAATCATACCTAAAAATTTTATTTCATACCTATTAGAGTTATCATCTATTTTGGTTATTGTATTACCAATAGGAGCAACTGACGGTACGGTTTCATCATTTTTTGTATAAATTTTATTAGGAAGACTTATAATATTTACTGCGGTAATTAAAATTAGAAATAGGATTGGAGTCATAAGCAGACTTATAAAACAGAAAATTTTTTTCTTCATATTTCTCTTCCTCCTTTACTTCTTAATTTTACTTTCCCCACAAGGCAAGCATATTATCCTATAAGAACAATGTTATTAAAGACAAAAAATTTACCTCATACTAATTTTTTAATAAAAAATAAATTAATTTCTTTATATACCTTCCATCTATTATATTCTGAAGCTTTGAGTTTATTGAGCTTCATAATATGCCCAAATATTTTCCCAAAAAATTCATGTTTTTTACCATCATTTCACTTTGTAAAAAAATCAAAAAAAATAAAACCACGGAAATCCATGATTTTATTTTTACCATTTTTTATAAGTATATGTATTTAATTTTTAATTTCTTTTTTCTTTTCTTCACATAGCCTTATCATTTCTTTTACATTATTTAATGTAGCTTCAGTAACATCATTTCCAGAAAGCATCTTGCTTATTTCAAGTTCCTTTTCTTCAATATTAAGAACTTTTATGCTTGTGAAAGTCTTATTATCAACTACATTTTTTGTTACAAAATAATGATGATCTGACAACACTGCAATCTGAGGAAGATGTGTAATACATAATACTTGATGAGAGCATGACAGCTGATACATCTTTTCTCCAACTCTCTGGGCAACAGCTCCACTTATACCAGTATCAATTTCATCGAATATAAGCGTTGGAATTTCATCTTTTTCTGCAAATACACACTTTAAAGCAAGCATGATTCTTGAAAGTTCACCACCGGATAGAACTTTTTCAAGTGGCATTAAAGGCTCTCCAGGATTTGTAGATATTAAGAAACATACATCATCAAATCCTCTTTCATTGAAGTTTTCTTCTCTTTCAACACTTATCTTCATTCTCGACTTTTCAAGTCCTACAAAAGCAAGTTCCTTAAGTATTTTTTCTTCTAATGCACTGCTTTTTTCTACTCTAAGTTCATGAAGTACAAGAGCATATTCTTCCATTTTCTTTAAGATAATTCTCTCTTTTTCTTTTAATTCTTCAATTATCTTTTCTGAATTTATGATTTCATCATATTCTTTTTTTATTTTATCTAGATAATCCAAAATATCTTTAATTGTTGGACCATATTTCTTTTTATACGTATTAATTTCATATATCCTTGAATTTATGCTTTCTAAAGCATCATTGTCAAAGACTATTTCTTCTGCCATATCTCTTATCTCACGACTTGCTTCTTCAATTGTATAAAAAGCTTCTTCAATTGAATCCTTGTTCTTTTTGATTTTTTCAAAATGTTTTTCTACACTAGATAGTTCTGAAATTACTTTAGATAGTGAATCAATAACACTAAATTCTTCCTGTCCATTTAATAATTTATAAGAATTAACTAATGCACTGTTTATTTTCTCTGCATTTGCTAAAATGTTATATTCTTCTCTCAAAGTGTCTTCTTCATTTTCTTTAAGCTTAGCTTTTTCAATATCTTCAATTTGGAATTTTAAATAATCAATAAGCTTTTCCCTGTCTTGATTACCTGTAATTCTTTTTAAATCTTCTCTTACTTGTAATAAATCTTCTCTAAGAGCACTATATTTATTTAGCGGCTCTATTATATCCTTATCTATAAAACCATCTAAATATAATATGTGGCTACTTCTTAAAAGCAGTTCCTGATTCTGATGCTGACCATGAATATCTAAAAGCTTTGCTCTAACTCTTTTTAATTGAGATGTAATTAAACTTTTTCCGTTAATTTTTATTAAGTTTTTTCCACTCTGATGTGATTCTCTGCTTATTATAAGCACATCATCATATTCAATATCAAGCTCATCTAATACTTCACAGACTCTGCTTCCGTCAAGAGTAAATAATGCTTCAACGTATGTTCTGTCTTCACCAGTTCTTATTAAGCTTTTTGAAAACTTTCCACCTAGTACAAAGTCTATGGCATCAATCATTATAGACTTACCTGCTCCAGTTTCTCCTGACAGTATATTAAATCCATCTTTAAAGTTTATTGTCATTTCTTCTATTAACGCAAAATTTTTAATATTTAATTGAATTAACATTTTATCCCATCCTTAACCCTACGACGACATTCTCTTCCTTATTTTAGATACTAAAAGCTCTGCACTTTCAATTGTTCTTACTAAAATAAAGATTGTATTATCGCCTGCTACTGTACCAGCAATATCTGCACTTTCTAAGTTATCTATAGCTTCTGCTGTTATAGGTGCTGAACCTGTTATTGTTTTTATAACTACCATCTTATCTACATTTTCTACTGATAAAACAGTATTTGCAAGAATATTGCTAAGTCTATCTATTATATTTTTCTGCTCTCCTGTAGAAACAGCATATTTTGATTTTCCACTTGAAGACTGCATCTTTATTAATTTAAGATTTTTTATATCTCTTGAAACTGTGGCCTGAGTTACTTCAAATCCCTCTTTTTTTAATGCTTCTGCAAGTTCTTCCTGAGTTTCAATTTCTCTTGAGCTAATTATTTCTAATATTTTCGTATGTCTTTTTGATTTCAAAATTCCTCACCATCACATTCCTTAGAATTATTTAAAATCTTATTCCTCAAAACCTTGAAATAATCATAATCATTAAACAAAAGCAGTTTTACATTTTTTTGTTTTTTATTAATTTTTACACATGACTTTTGATTAACTTCCATAGCTTTTTGTCCATCAACTGTTAAATATATTTTTTCTTCTTCATTTTCTGCATATATTTCTATAGTGCTGTCACCTTTAAGGACTATAGTCTGCATACTCTGAGTATGTGGACAGATAGGTGTTATGGTTATAAGCTCTAAATCAGGATATATTAACGGCCCCCCTGCCGAAAATGAATATGCTGTAGAACCTGTTGGCGTAGCTATAATTAATCCATCACCCTTAAATGACGAATAAAATTTCCCATCTACATAGATTTTAAATTTTACCATTCTTGATAATGTTCCTCTTGCAAGGACTATATCATTAAATGCATTTAATTTTTCTTTTTTAAAATCATACAGATGTGAACAGCCTTCTAAATTTTTTAACTCTTTGCAGCATACTATTCCGCATTCCATTAACTTTTTAAATTCGCCACTGCACTCCAGCATCATTCTTTCCTGAATTTCATATTCTTTATTTTTAAGCTTATTTAAAGCATTGTCAATATCTGATATTTCTATACTTGATAAAAAGCCTAGATTCCCTATATTTATTCCAAAAATAACTCCTTGGAAATTTTCCTTGACCGATCTTGCTGCACCTAGAAGAGTCCCATCTCCTCCAAGTACAACAAGAAGTTCAACATCTCTTAAATCCTGTTTTTCAAGATCATAAGAATTAAAAACACGAATATCTTCTAAATTGAATACTTTTCTTATTTTGCTTATAACCATATTTAAGATTTTATTATCATTATCCTTTGACGGATTAATTGCAATACCAATATTTTTCATAGCCCCTCCAAAAGAAGTTAGATTTCTATATGTGATGCTTCTACTACAGCATCAATGTCTTCTCTTACAAAACTGCTTTCCTTATCTTTGTTTTTGGTAAAGTATACAAGATATTCTCTATTTCCTTCTGGACCTTTAATAGGTGAATATCCTACTCCAAGTACGTTAAGGTCTTGTTCTAGTAAAAAGTCTATTATTCCATGAACAACTTCCTTATGAGTGCTTATTTCTCTTACAACACCTTTTTTACCTACTTTTTCTCTTCCTGCTTCAAACTGTGGCTTTATTAATGCTACAACTTCACCATCATCCTTAAGCAGTCCAAGAGTTGCAGGCATTATCTTTTTTAATGATATGAACGATACGTCTATAGATGCAAAGTCCAGCAAGTCATTATCTATATCTTCTGGAGTAACATATCTTATGTTAGTTCTCTCCATGCATACAACTCTTTCATCAGTTCTAAGCTTCCATGCAAACTGTCCATATCCAACATCTACTGCAAATACTTTTGATGCACCATTTTGAAGCATACAATCAGTAAATCCTCCTGTTGAAGCTCCAATATCCATACATACTTTTCCATCTAATGTTAAATCCCATGTCTTCATAGCTTTTTCAAGCTTTAATCCACCACGGCTTACATATTTTAATGTATCACCTCTGTATTCAATATCACTATCTACGCTTACCTTTTCGCCGGCTTTATCAACCTTCTGCCCATTAACGTAAACTCTGCCTTCCATTATGCATGCTTTTGCTCTTTCTCTTGAAGTAATTATTCCCTTTTCTACTAGAAGTATATCAAGTCTTTCCTTTTTTTCTGCCATTATTTTCTCCTTTTAATCATAAAGTTCTAATATTGATTTTCTTATGCTTTCGCAGTCAAGCTTATATGCCTTATAAAGTACATCTACTTTTCCCTGTGGAACAAATTCATCATCATATCCTAATGATTTTATTTTTCCTGTGTATCCTATTTCAAGAAGATAATCTCTTACACAACTTCCAAGCCCGCCTTTAAGAATATTATCTTCAATTGTCATTATATTATATCCTTTATCTGCAATCTCTTTTATTAATTCCTTATCAATAGGCTTTATAAAAGTAGCATTTACTATTGTTGGGTTTATTCCCTGCTCATACAGCATATCCTTCGCATAAACTGCGTGCTGAACCATTTTCCCTGTGGCTATTATGCATGTTTTTGAACCTTTATTTATGATTTCCCACTTGCCGTATCTCACTTCATCTATAGGAGATATATTATCTATTATGTCTCCCCCTCTTGGATATCTTATAGCAACTGGCGAATTCTTTTCAAATGCCCATTTAAGAAGTATTTCAACTTCATCTATACATTTAGGAGCTACAATTGTCATATTAGGAATAAGTGATAAATATGATATATCCATTATTCCCTGATGAGTTTCCCCATCTTCTCCTACGATTCCTGCTCTGTCCACTGCAAACACTACAGGAAGGTTCTGAATGCATACATCATGTATTACCTGGTCAAAACCTCTCTGAAGGAATGTGGAATATACTGCAAATACAGGCTTTAATCCATTGCTGGCCATTCCTGCTGCAAGAGTGACTGCATGCTGCTCTGCTATTCCAACATCAAAGAATCTGTCCTTAAACTCTTTGCTGAAGCTATTTAATCCCGTTCCATCAGGCATTGCTGCTGTTATTGCAGTTATTCTTTTATCTTCTCTTGCAAGCTTTATAAGAGACTGTCCAAATGCTTTTGAATAGCTATTTTTATGACTATTCTTTGATTCTCCGCTTTCCAGATCAAAAGGACTCACTCCATGATATTTGCATGGGCTTTTTTCTGCTAATGCATATCCTTTTCCTTTTTGAGTTATAGTATGTATTATTACTGGTCCATCAAATTCTTTTGCAACTTTGAAAACTTCAGTCATAGCTGCTATATCATGCCCATCTATAGGACCTATGTATTTAAGTCCCATATTTTCAAATAGCATTGAAGGAACAACAAACTGCTTTATGCTGTCCTTAACCTTTGAAATCTTATCTGCTATATTTTTCCCCATGTTAGACTGATTTAGAGAATCATGGATTTCATGTTTAAGCTTATTATATCTAGGAGCCATTCTAAGCATGTTAAGGTATTTAGATAAGCCTCCTACATTAGGTGAAATTGACATCTGATTATCATTTAAGACTATAATCATTTTTGTCTTTCTGAAGCCTACATCATTTACAGCTTCAAGAGCCATACCTCCAGTTAAGGCACCATCACCAATCACTGCAAGTACATGATAATTTTCTTTTTTTATATCTCTTGCCCTTGCTATACCAAGTGCTGCTGATATTGAAGTACTGCTGTGTCCAGTATCAAAATAATCATATCTGCTTTCATTTCTTTTTGGGAATCCACTCATTCCATTAAATTGTCTTAATGTTTTAAATCCTTCTTTTCTTCCTGTTAATATTTTATAAACATAACTCTGATGGCCTACATCCCATACAATTTTATCCTTTTCAAAATCAAAAGCCTTAAAAAGACTTAAAGTAAGATCAACAACACCTAAATTAGATGATAAATGACCTCCTGTCTTAGAAACACTTTCAATTAAAAATTCACGTAATTCATCACTAATTATCTCTGTATCTTTGTCACTCAGTTTTCTAATATCTCTAGGGAAGTCTAGACTATCTATTAATTTCATAATATCATTTCCTCTGCTAACTTTCTCTATTTAAAAGATCATATGTTAAATCCACTAAACATTGTGAACCAACAGTTAATGTTTTAAGCAACTCCACACATTCTCTGCTTAATGTTTCACAGAGTTCTCTGCATTTATCAAGTCCATAAACACTTATAAAATTAGTTTTATCATGTTCTTCATCCGCATGTATATTTTTGCCTAGAACATCAGCATCTCCTACAACATCTAGTATGTCATCTTTAATCTGAAAAACTAAACCTAATTTTTCCCCATATTCCCTTAAAACTTTTATATCTTCTTCACATGCCCCTGCAAGAATCGCACCTGCTACTATAGAAGCTCTTATAAGTGCTCCTGTCTTTTTTGCATGCATATACTCCAGCTCATCTTTTGAAATTGCTTTTCCTTCAGAAATGACATCTACAACCTGGCCCCCTATCATGCCTTCTGCACCTGCTGAATATGCTATTTCATAAGCTGCCTTTAATGAATTGCCTCCATTTTTTATTGCATAATCCATCATTAATATCATTGCTTCATTAAGAAGGTTATCTCCTGCGAGAACTGCAATATTTTCACCAAAAACTTTATGGTTTGTAGGTTTTCCTCTTCTTAAATCATCATCATCCATGCATGGAAGATCATCATGAATAAGTGAATATGTATGGATCATTTCAATAGAACATGCCATTGGTAGTATGTTTTTATATTCATTTTTATAAATATAATAAGATAATGCAAACAATATTGGACGTACTCTCTTTCCGCCTATATTTACACTATAGCTGCTTGCATCATATATTACTTTATTATATGTCCCTTTATTTTTGAAATAATTATCTAAATATTCATTGATATCTTTTCTTAAATCATTTATCAGTATCACTTTCTTCAAACTCCACTTCTTTTTCATCTTTAACCATAGAAATTTTTCCTTCATATGCGTTAAGAGTCTTGTAAATCTTATTAACCAGCTTTACACCATTTTCATATGATTTCATAGAGTCTTCCAGGTTAAGTTCATCATTTTCAAGGTTACTTAGTATTTCCTGAAGTTTAGATAACATTTCTTCATAACTTTCTTTTTTAGCCATTTTGCTACTCCTATTCTAATGGAATAAAATTTCCTTTAACATTTCCGTCTTTTAGAATTATATTTAACTTCTTTTCTTCATTCAACATATTTTTTGAAGTTATTATATTATTTTCATCATCTTCTATTATAGCATACCCTTTTCCTATAACCTTTATAGGATTATATGCAATTAGAAGGTTATTTAAATGCTCAATATTCTTCTTTTCTTTATTAAGTTTGGTCTTAATTGCAAAATTTAATCTTTCTTTAAGCTTATCAACTTCAATATATGAATTTGCAATAATACTCATTGGATAATGTATCTTTAATATTCTTTCAGCACTTTCCAATTCAGTCCTGCAGTTCTTTAATTTATACTGGATACACTCATCAAGGTCTCTGCTCATAATATTTATATTATTTATTATCTCACTTTTTAGAGGAACTGCTATTTCTGCTCCCTGAGATGGTGTTGCCGCACGAAAATCACTTACAAAATCACATATAGTATAATCTATTTCGTGACCTACTGCAGAAATTATAGGTATAGCAGAATCATAAACAGCCATAGCAAGCTCTTCTTCATTAAAATTCCAGAGCTCTTCTATTGATCCTCCCCCTCTTCCTACAATTATTACATCAACACTCTTCTTTTTGTTAAAGTATTCTATTCCTTCTATTACTTCTTTATATGCACCAATACCTTGAACCTTTGCTGGATAAAGTACAATATCCACACAATCATTTCTTCTTCTAGATACATTAATTATATCACGTATAGCTGCTCCAGTAGGCGAAGTTACAACTCCAATCCTTTTTGGATATTGTGGAATCATCATTTTGTGGTTTTCATCAAAATATCCTTCCTTTGAAAGTTTTTCCTTTAATCTTTCAAATTTTATGAATAACTCGCCCTGGCCTTCCTTTTGAATCTCATCACAATAAATCTGAAAAGATCCAGTTGCAGGATAAATTGATGCCCTTCCATTTATTATGACTTCCATACCCTCTTCAAGCTTAAAATTTAAAAAGGCAGCATTTCCTCTAAACATGACACAGTTTACTTTTCCCTTATCATCTTTAAGTGAAAAGTAAATATGTCCACTGCTATGATACTTTAAATTAGAAATCTCCCCTTTTACAGAGAGATTATTTAAAATAAAGTCATTATCTAAAACTCTTTTAATGTAGTTCGTTACTTCAGATACGGTTAAAGTTTTAATCTTCATATTCCTTTAAAGCCTCACATGCATTTTTTATTAATAGAGTAGTTGTCAACGCTCCTACTCCTCCTGGAACTGGTGTCAAAGCACTGCATTTATCTATTACTCTGTCAAAATCAACATCACCTGTTATCTTTCCTTCGAAACGTGATGTACCTACATCTATAACAACAGCGTTTTCATTTACATAACTTTCATCGATAAATTTAGGACGTCCAATAGCAACAACTAATATATCAGCTCTTTTACATACTTCTTTCAGGTTCTTAGTTCTTGAATGACATATTGTAACAGTTGCATTTTCATTTAATAATAGCTGTGCTACTGGTTTTCCTACAATATTGCTTCTTCCTAGTACAACTACATTTTTCCCATTTATATCAATATTTAAACTCTTTATTAATGTTAAAACTGAATTTGGTGTGCATGGTAAAAATCCAGGCTCACCCATATATAATTTACCCTGGCTTTCGAATGTAAGACAGTCTATATCCTTTGTAACAGAAATCTCTTTAACTATCTTCTTTTCATCTAGATGTTTTGGGAGTGGCAGCTGAAGTATTAT
Organism: Bacillota bacterium; assembly: GCA_023399035.1. Taxonomy (GTDB): domain Bacteria; phylum Bacillota; class Clostridia; order Clostridiales; family Clostridiaceae; genus Clostridium. Next base: position 12,938 of record JAEWQX010000230.1, read on the forward strand.
CCCCTGAACGCTTTCATCTTCATTTAACTTATGTATTTCATTTATTACATCTTCATCAGTAGATTCTTCTTTTAAAACTACTCTTAAGAATTCTACACCAAGAGAAACTGCTGCTTTTTCCTGGCTGTTCATATAATATATAGAACCTCCATCTTCACCTACTAAAATCGATGCTATTTTAGGAACCTTAAGGTTATTTTCTTTTCTATTCTCTACAAACCTTTTAATTTCTTCCTTGACTTTTGCTGCTACTTCTTTTCCATTTATTAATTGCCCCATTTATTAATTCCCCGCTTTCTTATTTGCATTAAATTTTAATATTCTTATTTGAATATACTTTGCTCTATGTGTCTATTTTAACTTTACTTTTATATTTTTTCAATAATTGTTTATATATATACATTCTTCATTTTGTTTCTATCAATATTTATTAATATTTATTTGAAATTTAATAAGCAAATAATCTATAGAGTTCACAATTAGCAATAAATGCTTATCTTGTCTTATCATAACCTTTTATTTTTATCGTATAATATTTTATTTTTTTATGCAATTAATTGTATATCAGAAGTTAATTATTATATTTAATAATGTATGTGCACTAATTTTAAAACTTTGTTTCAAAAATTATTTATTATTTATAATAAGTATCTATACTATATCATACTTTAAAGTTCATTAAAAAAGATCTGATAAATAAACACTTATCAGACCTATGTTATGTATTATACCTATTTTATTTTATCAAGTACTCCGTTAATAAATGAAACACTCTTTTCATCAGAGTATCTTCTTGTAATTTCTAATGCTTCATTTATTGCAACATTTCTTGGTACATTTTCATCAAATAAAATTTCATATGCAGCAAGTCTTAAAATTGTAAGATTAACTTTAGAAATTCTGTCAATCTTCCAGTTTTGTAAGTTAGAAGATATAGCTTCATCTATAGCTTCCTTATTATTTTCAACCCCAATTAATGCTCTTTTAACGTATGTAAGATCAATTTCTTTTATATTTCCTTCGTAATTTTCAACGAAAGTTTCTACTACTTCTTCTACTGTATCTTTACTTAAAGTCATTCCGAATAATAACTCCATAGTCTTTTCCCTAGATAATTTTCTATTCATCGAATCCTCCTAAAATATATGTCATATTAATTATGTACACTTAACATTATACACACTTTTTATATCTTTTAAACTCATATCTTTATAAATACAAGTCAAATTAAACACCCTCTGAAATTTCAGAGGGTGAAAACTAAACTATTTAGATTCATTTCCTTCTTCTTTTGGTAAGTAAATGTTCTGAACACAAATGTTGACAGAATCTACTTCTAGTCCTGTCATAGCTTCTACAGTCTTTTTAACATTTTCCTGCACTGCAGCTGCTAATTCATTAATCTTTCTTCCGTACTCAACTGCCACATTCATATCGATAATGGCTTTATCATCTTCTAGAGTTACTTTAGTCCCTTTTGCTACATTCTTTTTACCCTTGAATATATTTGTTAAGTTACCTGCTACACCACTTTGACTATCTATTATTCCATCAACTTCCTGTGCAGCTATTCCAGCTATAACACTAACTACTTCATCAGAAATTTTAACAATTCCGATATTTTCATCTTTATTTATATCTTCCATGCTATCTGAGCCTCCTCGGTTTTGTAATAACAAAACATGCTAATCTTATGTTCATTATAACAAATATAATTTAACTTTACAATTATATTATTTCTGAACTTCAATAATTACATCTTTTATATTTGAAACATCTTGAACAATCTCTTGAATTGCAACGCTGTCAGCTTCTTCGATTCCAGTTGATGATTTAACTATTACAGTTGCCTTATTATCTTCAAGCATGCATAATGCATCTTCAAATCCCTTATTTTTTATGTTTAATTCTATTCTTCCTTCATTATCTCTTACCATAGTCTTTTTAGTCAACTCTTTAGTTGCTTCATCTTTTTGTTCCTTGGAAGTATTTGAATCAGAAATTATAGAATTTAAAGACTGAATTGTAGCTGAATCCTTCTGCTCTTTTTCGCTTCGTGCTTCATAAAAATAATTCTGATTACTCATTGTTTCTGTATCGCTTTCATTTTCAACTTCTGTATTATTCTGAGTTATTGTTTCTGATGATAAAACCTGGCTCAGATCCGTAGGGTCATTCAATCCTCCATTATTAAGCTTTGCAGCAAGAACACCTGTACATAATATTAATGCAAGTAATGTAAAAATAATCCCACATTGTTTCTTTGTCATAATAAATCTCCTCCCCTTTCATATCTATCTAATTTATATGCTAACTTTTCATGCTATATACATTAACCTTATCTAAACTTAAGTTATATAATTTTGAAACTGCCTGCTCTATTTCATATTTTGTTTTACTATTTTCTGCTCCTTCTGCAACAATAACTATTCCTATTATCTTAGGTTTATAAGTTGTCAAAATAAATGGTTCATTTTTTCCATCATTTTGTGTCATTACAACCTTTGAATTGTCGTTATTCTGATTATTTACCCTTTTTCCTCCCTGAGTATCTGTTTCCTCTGTAGTTGACTTCTGTTCAGTTTTGTCGTATGCTGGAACCTTCTGTTCACCATTTTCAAATGTTATCATCACATCAACATCCCCAACACCATTCATTTTCTTAAGTATATTTATAAGATCAGTCTTCTGCTTTTCTTCATACTCATCACTTGTCATAATCTGTTCACTTGAAGCATCAGTGTTTTCATTTGTTTTAGAGCTGTTATTTGTTATTGATGTTACTTTGCTGTTTAACATACTGCTGCTTCCCACTACATTCATAGCTATGAGAACAAACACAAGAACAAGGCATATTACAATGAGGTTTTTTATCTTGCTATTTCTGTTAAAAAAATCTTTAACACTGTCTGTAAAGTCTTTTTTGCTCATACACGACTCCTCCTATTTATCCAGAATATATATTTCTATTTTTTCCTGTGGTACATCAAATTCACTTGATACATAGCTTATTACATCTTTATATTCCTCCCTCAGTATATCGCTCTTTTCACTGCCTATCTCAACCTTTTCTATCTTTTGAATATTCTTATTCTTAATCCCTATTTTCAGTTTTTTGATATTTATATTTACATTATTAAAATCAACATCACAGTCTACTTCGCTTTTAAAAGTCATATTGTCAAACTTATTCTTAAGCATACTGTCACAGTTCTTATTAAAATTGTTTATAAATGCCTTTTTACGTGCATCCTCATTATCCATGCTTCCTTCATATGAAGTAAATCCATCTGTATTAACCTTATTCTGGTTCATAGAAAATACCGTTTCATAATTTTCAATCCCCTGAAGTACGCTTTTTTCTCCATTTGTAATGAATTTAACTATTGGATTTAATATTGTGCTTATAAGTATCAAGCCCAATACAAATGAAATATACTTTTTCATCTTTTTATCAGGAGCAAGGATTTCTACTGCACTTATGAATATTAAGACTGCTGTAAGGGTAGCCACAAGTCCCTTTAACTTTTCCATAATAAATCAGCCCCCTACTACATAACTTCCTGCCTGAGCCATAATTGCAATCAAAATAAAAAACATAAGGCTGACAGTAAGAACACATGATATTATAAGAACCATTGAATTCCCTGCAGATGCCAAAGATTTTGTTATTCTTGAATCACTGACCGGCTCAACAAGTGCTGCTGATAATTTATAAATAAGAGTCATTAATATTAGTTTTACTATTGGATAAAGGAGAATTAGAAGTACTACAACTAAACCTATGGAACTTACTGCATTTTTTATTATCAATGAATATCCGGCAACAGATGCTATGGCATCAGAAAATGCCTTTCCTACTATTGGAATGAAATTATCTACAGCAAATTTTGCTGTTTTAAGAGTTACTGCATCCATAGTACTTGATGTTATGCCTCTTATTGTAAGGAGAGCAATAAATGCAGTTACAATCAGACCTTGAAACCATAATATGCACTGCTTTATAAGACTGCATAGATTAGTTATCTTATGCTCTTCTGAAAGATTATTAGCAAATTCCAATACAAATCCCATGAGAATCATAGGTATAATTATAGTTGTATATATTTTAGGTATTAAGATTACTGCACCTAGAATAAATGGATCTAACGTTGCAGCCTGTGTTATTCCACCTGCAAGAGCAATCATTGTTACAAGTATAGGCAGCAATGCATTCATAAAATTTGAAATATCATTTATTACATCCTGAGCCACAGAAATTGAAATAATAAAACTCTTTGATAGAATCATTATAATAAGAACATAGCAGGCATAAAATGCTACCTGTGATATACTCTCATCTGCAAATGAATCCTGAAGATTCTTTAAAAGTGCACATAATATTGCAATTGTAACTATGGATATCACAAAGGCAAGTACACTTTTAACTTCCTTAAAAAAGAGACTGAGCACAGCCTTCATTACAATGTCAAATGACAAGTTACCTTTCCCTTCTGAAATAAAAGTGTTTATATAATCTACAGGATCAAGCCCTTGAAGCAGTT
>JAEWQX010000115.1 GCA_023399035.1 Bacillota bacterium
CAACTCCTCAAACATACGTTCTTATTTATATAATAGCGAACATATGTTTATTTGTAAAGATAATATATGAAAATTTTGTATATATATTCAGTTTTGAATACTTTAATATGTTTTTAAGTATTACATCTAAAATTGTATGCTTTATCCATTATGTGCTGAACTACTATACAATAAAAAATATCACAATATTCAACTATTTTGAATATTGTGACATTTAAAGCATTTACTTGATTTATTACTTTTTATTAAACAGTCTTTTATATAAAATGCAATTCCATATTTAATTATATCTTCATATCCTTCTTCCATGAGTTCATGCTCATAATTCATTTTTTCAATCTGCATCAAACCATTTAAGTACCTTTTCCCTAAATTAATGGAACAAATCGTTTTAAGCATCTGTTCCATTATCATATTTTAATTTACCAATTGCATTTTTATTTTTTTTACTTCTTCAAGAGGGATACCTGTTCCTTGTGCTACTATTTCTTCGCTCACTCCTAGCTTAAGAAAATTTTCTGCATCTTTTAATGCTCTTAAATTGTCTCCTTCCTGCCTGCCCTCTTCTCTTCCTTGTTCTATCCCTTTTTCTATTCCCTTTTGTTCATAATATTTCTGCCTTATTTGATCTACAGTCATCTTAATAGCACCTCCTCTTTCTTTTCTATATTCTTCATATTTATTTTCAAGCTCTTTATCCTGAATCAAAAATAAATATTCCAAGAAATCTGCTAATGCTTTTATCTGCTCTTCATTTTGAACTTTATCATATTCTATCAATTCTTCTGCAAGCTGTATTTTTGCATTATATATATCTATATCCTTTGTTGATGTATTCAATAATGTCTGGGCTATTATAAATACTATTCTTAATGGATTATCAAAACTTATTTTTTCTAAGTCTAGCTTTTCAACATCTATAGTTCTGAAATTATATGTTAAAATTTCATCTTCAAGCTTTGGAACCTTATATACATATTTTTTGTCTTTTCCTCTTTCTCCTTTATATGTATAGATTGCCGCTGCTATTACTTCACTTTTATCTTTATTTTTATATCTAAATTTATCCCATATCCTATAAAAATACCTGAACATTCTTTCACCAAATGCATCTTCATCACTGCTGTAACTTTGTACTTCTACATGAATAAATAAAATTTTGCTGTTATTATCCTTAAGTCTTACCTTTATTATTTTATCTGAAATAATTTTTTCTGCGCTATCTTTATCAAAAATTTCTCTCTGAATTTCTGCCAATTCTAAGTCTAAGCTCTCAGTTCCTGCATCCCAGTCTATATCATCAAATATTTCCGGAAACAAGACTTCTACAACCTCAACCTCAAATGCTTCAAGAATTGTCTTCCATGCTGCATCATAATCATGTTTTTTTGACAATGCTCTTGTCTCCTTTCTAAAAATAATATCATTATTTTTATATCTTAATTATATCCTATCTAATTTATTTTATAAACATATTTTTCTGCTATAAAATAAAAATACAGTGGTTATTATTTATAAGTAGAAATAGCATGAGTCCAACTCTGTTAGCCTGCTTAATATGACTTGCATTAATAACTTTAATACTTCCACTACTTAAGCTTATGGAGCCTTTATCTAGATTACTATATAAATACTCAGAAACATGGAAAAAATAATAATCCAGCAACTGAAAAAGAAACTTAATATGCTCCTTTTTCAGTTTTAAAGCACAGTAAAATGAACTTAACTGGAAAGAAACAATTTTCATAACAAAAATATACTAGTTAAGATTTACATTTGGATTTAAATATCTTTTCCTATTTTCTGTTTTCCCTGCATAATTAATTGCTTCTTTAGGGCAGCTTTGAATACATGCTACACATAGTTCACATTTATGATTCCACACTGGCTTTCCTTCATTCATTGTTATATTGTTTACTGGACATCTTTTGGCACATAAGCCACAGCCTATACATTTATTATTTACAGTATAATTTCTATCTGCTTCATGAAATTTTACAATATCTTTGTAAAAATAATTAGTGCATAGACGATCAATAATAAAATGACTTTTTTCAATTTCAGATTTTTTTCTATTTCTAACAAAACTGCATATTTCTTTAACCTTATTTTTTTCTTTTGCAAATAATTTATATTGAGTCTTCTTGCTTTTTGCTCCATAACCCATAATATAATTTCCAGGCATATTAATTAAAAATCCACCACTTAATAATTTATTTTTATGATTTAAAATATCTTTACACTGATCAAGTGCTCTGCCTGGGAGCCCTCCATAATTTGCTACTGCATATATATAGGTATCATTTGAAACATTTAATTTTTCTAAAAAGTCACAAAGAATCAACGGCATTCCCCAATTGTACACTGGAAATACAATTCCTAACGTATCTGAACTTATATTTTCTCCAGAATAATCAGCTATCTTATGTATTGTACAGTCACCAATTCCCTTACTTAAATCCTCGGCTATCTGCAAACTATTTCCTGTTCCTGTGAAATAATATATTTTATTCATACTAATCCTCCAAATCATTGATTATATTTTAAATCAATATTTAAGCTTTTAAAATTTAATTATTATTGGATGCTATTCTGGCAATTACACAGCAACGTTTCACTATCTTTTACCACCTTTTTCTTATCACAATTTAATTATGGCATATATTGTAAATTATGGGTTAAATTCATATACTTGTTTATAAAAGTATAGAATAATAACTGTAATAATACAAATATTATAACTGTGGTATTCATATCACTATGTTGTTAAGAAATTGTAAAATTCCCTTGACACTTAATAAAATTACTTTTGAGGAGGAATTTTAAATGAGTGAAAAACATGATTCTTCCTGTAGTTCTCAACAGGAAAAAGAAAAGAAAGCCAATAACTGCAAAAACAAACATAGTAAGAAAACTTACAAGAAAGACTGATCACATTTAAATCTTCCCCACTGCCTGGGAAGATTTTTTATTTATAAAGAAACTGAATGGAAATCCAAGGCTTTTTCATTTCTAAACTTAACGCTATACTTTTTCATCTATTAATCCTAACTAATATAATTTCAAATACAAGAAACTCTCAAGACACATTAATCTCTTGAGAGTTTCAATTTAAATATTTGTTTAAGTTAAGATTTTAAACTGTTAGCTAATGAATAGATTTCTTTCATAAGGTCTCTAAAATCACTTAAGATTGATACAGATTTCTCACTATCTTTTAATCCCTCTAAGCATGTTGCTGCAACCTCTTCACTTGTAGCTGATAAATTAGAGATATGCTCTAATAAAGATTTATTAGCATTGTTTATTCCATGAATCATATTTTTGATATTTATTATAGAATCATTTAATGAGTTTATTGATGAATTCATGTTTTCAAATTTATTGTTTACTGTATTTATGATTTGATTCTGTTTTTTTGTGGAGTCAGTAGAATTATTGACACTTGTAAGTACATTTTTAATATTTTCAACCAGTTGATTTATGATATTTGTAATCTGGTTAGTTGCTGCACTTGTTTCTTCTGACAACTGTCTTATTTCTTCAGCAACTACAGCAAATCCTTTTCCTGCTTCTCCAGCTCTTGCAGCTTCTATGGATGCATTTAAGGCTAGAAGATTTGTATTTTCTGATATTTCTGATATACTTTGTGTTATTTGTTCAACCTCATTAATCTTCTGTGATAGATTATTTATAGACTCATAAATAATTTTATAAATTCTAAAATTAAAGCTTAATTATAATATAATTTACTATAATTAAGCTTTAAATAATATTCTAATAGAAATAAACTAATTCATCATCAGGCTTTTGTGCTGATTCAATTTTTTCAACATGTAAAACGGGAAGCTCACTTTCATATTGTCTTACATATGTTTCTTTAACTGTAGCTACTATCTCTACCCACTCTTTGTTCTCCAATTCCACATCATTTTTAAATTGGCATATAAGACCTAAAGGTGTAATATCATCAGCGCAGCATGTCATAGCATTACGTCCTAAGATTGAAAACTTTGGAGGATATTTTTCAGGATCATAAGCCATCACCTTAATTTTTATCTTTTTACCATTATATTTTTTAGGATTAGACATCATATCTTCATATAATATACCGTAATCATAATCTTCCGGCTCTATTATTTCAGCATCTATATCAAATGGAAGAACATCTTCTGATTCATCTATTTCTCCATTTTCATTTTCAAACATAACTCTCGCTTGAACATTTATAGCTTTTACGCTTCCTCTTAATGCTATTTTCTTTGTATCAGCATTACATCTGTTAAATACAACAAGATCAGAATCCCTGAACTGTTCAACCATAATTGAACCCATATTGCTCATATAATTGCTGAATGTTGAAGCATCAACAGTACATATAGACTGTGCAATAACACATTGTTCTGGAAGTGCATTATCGAATAGGTTATCAAAATTCCATGTACCGTTAAATTCTAAAAGTATTCTGTCAGCTTTGCTTTCTTTTAAATGCTTCATGATAAATTCAGCTGTAAGTTCCTCTTCTTCTTCAACTGATACTAATGTTATATTTGCTTTTTTTAATTTATCTTCTTCAAACTCTTCTACTCCTTCTTCACAAAGTATAAGAAGACTTTTCCTGTCCATTACAAATTGTTCATCTTTTAAAATTTCTTTTATAAATGTTGTTTTACCGCTTTCTAAAAAACCAGTAAATAAGTATACTGGAATCTGTTCCATATAAGTTCGCCTCTTTTCTTTTTGTGTCTTTAATTTAAAATTCAGAATAAAACTAAATTCTGAACTTTAAACTTAATGTCATTTTAACTTAATGTCATTTAATTAATATATCAATTCTAATTAAATTACCGCATCAAACATGCCAGTTGACAATTGACAGTTAATATTTAAATCTTTTAAATATTTCTTTAATAGAATTATTTAATATGGAATAATTCTTCTATTTTATTTTTATTTAATTTAGAACCAATTACACATAATCTTCCTGTATAATCTGCTTCACCTTTTCTTATTTCATATTCTCCAGGCACAAGGTCAAAGTTATACCAATTTCCATTTTCATCTGGAACAATACCTTTTGCACGTAAGATGATTCCATATTCAGAACTGTCGCTTAATGATGAAAGTATAGATTTAAGTTCTTCTTCACCATATTTCTTTGGAGTTTCTGTTCCCCAGCTTGTAAATACTTCATCAGCATCATGATGGTGATGATCATGGCCGCAGCTGCAGTTTTCATCATGGACATGATGATTATCATGTCCACAGCCACATTCTTCATGATGGTTATGTTCATGTTCTTCGTCATGATGATGGTGGTGTCCACATGAGCAGTTTTCATCATGATGGTGTTCATGCTCTTCTTCATGATGGTGTCCACAGCTGCATGTTTCTCCATGTTTGTGATGATGATGGTTCTCATGTTCACACTCTTCTAATAATTCTTTTTCTAATGAGTTTTCTCTTTCCATTACATCTACAATTTGTTTTCCACTAATATCATCCCATGGAGTAGTAATAATAGATGCATTTTCATTATGTTCTCTTATTAATGAAACAACACCTTCAAGTTTTTCCTGTGAAAGTTTTTGAGTACGGCTTAATATTATAGTATTTGCATTTTCAATTTGATTATTGAAGAATTCACCAAAATTCTTCATATACATCTTACACTTCTGAGCATCTACAACTGCAACAAAACTATTAAGATGTATTTGCGCTTCATCCTTTATGCCTTCAACTGCCTTTATTACATCAGAAAGCTTTCCAACTCCTGATGGCTCAATTATAATCCTATCTGGAGTATACTTTTCTAAAGCATCTTTAAGTGCACTTCCAAAATCCCCTACAAGAGAACAGCATATGCATCCTGAATTCATTTCAGTTATTTCAATTCCTGTATCCTTTAAAAATCCTCCATCTATTCCTATCTGTCCAAATTCATTTTCAATTATCATAAGCTTTTCTGTATGTATTGCATCTTCAATAATTTTTTTAATCAATGTTGTTTTCCCTGCTCCAAGGAATCCTGAAATAATATCAATTTTTGTCATTTTGATAACTCTCCTTATTATGTTTTACATTTTATATTCGTCATATATTACTATAATAATTCCCAGTAAAAATAATAATTATTACCTTTATAAAAAATAGTTATAATATGAAGCATATTTTCATATTATAACTATTTTGATAAATTTTCAAGTTACGTTTAATTTTATTTGACAGCATATAAATTGTAATAATATATAAAATTTGTATGTATTTTAAAATAAGTGTATAATGATGTAGACATTTTAATATTTAGGAGAAACTATATGGAAAAAACTAATGATTTTTCAAAGGGAAGTGCAGCTAAAAGCATATTCAGGCTTGCAATACCTATGACACTGGCTCAGCTAATAAATATACTGTATAACGTAATTGACAGAATGTATATTGGAAGGATTTCTCATGGTTCCAGTACAGCTCTTACAGGTGTTGGAGTAACCTTCCCTATAATAACAATAATAATGGCTTTTGCAAATCTTTTTGGAATGGGAGGCGCTCCTCTTTGTTCAATTGAAAGAGGAAGAGGAAATAATGAATATGCAGAAGAAATAATGGGCAACTCTTTTTCACTGCTTATTCTTTCTGGTTTCATACTTACAATAACAGGCCTGCTATCAAAAACTAAACTGCTATATTTATTTGGAGCAAGTGATACGACTTTCCCCTATGCTGACAGTTATATATCAATTTATCTTTTAGGAAGCATATTTGTAATGGTAAGTCTTGGCATGAATAGCTTTATAAATTCACAGGGCTTTGCAAAAATAGGAATGCTCACAGTACTATTAGGGGCATTATGCAATATAATACTAGATCCTATATTTATCTTCATATTAGGATTAGGAGTAAAAGGAGCTGCAATTGCAACAGTAATATCACAATTTTTATCAGCACTATGGGTATTTTTATTCTTAACTGGAAATAACACTATTTTAAAGATTAAACTTAAATACCTAAAGATTAAATTTTCTATATTTAAGAAAATTGTTTTTCTAGGACTTTCAGGTTTTATGATGGCTATTACAAACAGTATCGTACAGATTGTCTGCAACATAACCCTTCAGACCTATGGAGGAGATTTATATGTAGGAATAATGACTGTCATAAATTCTATCCGTGAAATTATAATGATGCCAATAAACGGAATAACAAATGGAGCACAGCCATTTATAGGATATAACTACGGTGCAATGAAAAAAGACCGAGTAAAGAGCGGAATTAAAGTCATGTCAATTTCATGCATCATTTATACTACAGCTATATGGATCACTTTATGCATGTTCCCAGAGTTCTTTATAAGGATATTCAATCAGGATATGAATCTTATAATTAAAGGAATACCATCAATGCATATATATTTCTTTGGATTTTTCATGATGTCATTCCAATTTTCAGGACAGGCAACCTTTATAGCTCTTGGAAAATCAAAGCAAGCTATATTTTTCTCTCTTCTGAGGAAAATAATCATAGTAGTGCCGCTTACAGTGTATCTCCCAAGAATATTTAATCTTGGTACTTATGGAGTTTTCCTGGCAGAGCCCATTTCAAATTTCATAGGTGGTACAGTATGTTACTGCACAATGATTTTTGTAGTAAAGAAATTATTTAGATCTAATAATTCTAACAAAAATATTCTCCAGGCAGGGTAAAAGTATGAAAATAAAAGAAACGGGACAACCTCATATTGTCCCGTTTCTTATTTTTCTTTTAATTCATCAATATACTTTTGAATCCATGAATCAACTGAATTTTTTCTGGCGTATTCAGGATCCTTAATATTATCAATAAAGCGTGTAGTGACACCATGAGTCTTTGCAATAAGCATTACATTTTTCTGCTTATCTACAGGTAAATCTTTGATTGCATCTTTTACATCATCTAAACGCGCCCTTTTCATCTATAAAACCTCACTTAAATTATATTATGC
>JAEWQX010000043.1 GCA_023399035.1 Bacillota bacterium
GGGAATATCAAAAGAAGATTTCAGAAAATGAAGTTGTAAAAAAAATAGCTTACGAAGTATCAATATCTAAAATGGAAAAGGCTCAGAAAGAAGAAAATGAGTCAAATGTTGATGGCACAGAAGGAGCAGTATAATAAGCTTCTATTATTACTAATGATTGATTAATAAGTAAAACACTTAGGAAAAGGCTATAGAATTATCAATGGTCAATAATTAATCAGAAGAAAATATGCACAAAATCCTGTGTTAAATAAAAGGATTTCTTTTAATTGTATCAAACGATGAAAGAAATCCTTTTATTATATTATATTATATGGATGGTTTCAGATTTGATTTAATGGGATTATATGATATAGATACTGTTAATAGAATAAGAGAAGAATTAGATAAGATAGATCCATCAATATTAATGTATGGAGAAGGATGGACAGGTGGAATATCACAGCTTCCGGATGAAGAAAGAGCCATAAAATCAAATTGTAGTTTGTTTGATAATACTCAAATTGCAATGTTTAGTGATGATTTAAGAGATGGATTAAAAGGACACGTATTTATATTCCTGCAAAAACATCTTATGTTTTAGTAGATAGTAAAAGCTATGAAAGTACTAAATAATAGTTAGAAATTTATTGGATTCAATACTTTTCCCCAATAACCTTAAAAGGCTGTATAGAATTAAAATATTATTTTTATATTCTGTACAGCCTTAGTTTATATGTAATATTATTTTAACGATTTAAGGGAATATATTATTTTCTTAAATCATCTAAAAGTTGAGTTTTATCTTTAGTCTTATCATCAACTTCTTTGATTATTTTTGCAGGAGAACCAGCAACAACAACTCCAGCTGGAACATCTTCAGTTACTACAGAACCTGCAGCAACAACTGCACCAGCACCAACCTTAACACCTTCAAGTATTACAGAGTTAGCTCCGATTAAAGCATTGTCTCCTATTTGACATGGTTCCTTGCTTGGTGGTTCTAAAACACCAGCAACAACTGCACCAGCACCTAAGTGAACATTTTTACCAAGCTGTCCTCTTGCACCAACTACAGCATTCATATCAACCATAGTTCCATCACCGATTTCAGCACCGATATTTATTACAGCACCCATCATTACAACGGCATTTTTACCAATTGTAACTTTATCTCTTATGATAGCACCTGGTTCAATTCTAGCATCTACTTCTAATAAGTCTAACATAGGAATTGCAGAATTTCTTCTATCATTTTCTATCCTAAAGTGCTTTATAAGATGTTTGTTATCTAATACTATTTTAGTGATAGAATCAGATTCGCCCATTAAAATATAGAATCCATTAGATCCGTACCATTCAACATCATTCATTTCAGCATTGCTTAAATCTCCATTAACGTATACTTTTACTGGAGTTGATTTTTTTGATTCCTTAATAAATCTTGCGATTTCATAAGGATCTGTTAAATTATATGACATTATATCACCCTTTCTCTATACATTTGTAGCCTATTCAATTATAATAAAAAATATCAATAATTGAAAGAGAAAAAATAGAAACTTTAATAAAATAGATGTGTATTTTTAAAAATATGGGTGAATAGAGAATATTATATATGGATAATTTGATGTAATAATGATTATAATGTAAAATATAACTCATATGATATGAATAAATGAGATAAATTAGCAGTATCAATAAATATAAAATAAGCGTGTTAACTGTTATTTATTAACTGTTAACTGAAAAAATTGGGGGACTGATAAATATGAATAAAAGATTAGAAAAAATACAGATTTCAGGAATAAGAAGATTTGCTGAAAAAGTAAAGAAGGTTGATGGTGCCATTTCTCTTACAATAGGTCAGCCAGATTTCAATGTTCCAATGTCTGTTGCGCAGGGAATGATAGATGCCATAAAAACAAATAAGACTACATATACATCAAATGCAGGAATTGATGAGCTTAGAGAAGAAATATGCATATATTTAAGAACTTATAACATTGAATACAATAAAGATGAAGTATGTATTACTGTAGGTGGAAGTGAAGGATTATTTTCAGTTCTTTTTGCACTTTTGAATGAAGGTGATAAGATATTAATACCAGGTCCTGCATATCCTGCTTATGAAAATCTATCTATAATGATAGGCGCAGAAGTTGTTAATTATAAATTAAACAATGATTTTACAATAAATATTGATGAAATAAAAAATAAATTAGATAATGAAGATATAAAATATTTAATGTTATCATTTCCTTCAAATCCTACAGGAGCAGTGCTGACAAAATCTCAAAGGGATGAACTGATACAGATAATTAAGGATAGAGATATTACTGTTATAACTGATGAAATGTATGGATCAATAATATTTGATGAGTACTATTCAGTTGCACAATCTGAAGAAATAAGGGATAAAGTAATATATGTAGGCGGATTTTCAAAGATGTTTTCAATGACAGGATTACGTATAGGATATGTGGCATGTACAGATAAGTACATGAAAGAAATAATGAAGGTACATCAATATGGAGTATCCTGTGCTCCTTCAATTTCACAGTATGGTGCACTTGAAGGATTAAGAAGAGCAATGAATGATGTAGAAAATATGAGACTTTCATTTGAAAGAAGAAAGAACTACTGTATTAAGAGGCTGCAGGAATTAAAAATTGATGTAGTAGACCCTAATGGCGCATTTTACATATTCCCTAGCATAAAGAAATTTAATATGAGTTCAGAAGAATTTTGTGAAAAATTATTAAATGAAGGAAAGGTGGGCTTTGTTCCAGGAAATGCATTTGGAGATTTAGGTGAAGGATATATGAGAATATCATACTGCTATTCTGATGAAGTATTAAAAGAAGCATTTGACAGACTTGAAGAGTTTCTTGATAAAAATTTTAAGGACAGATAGAGATTAAAATACTAACAATATTATAAATTCAATAATTTTTAATAATAAGGCTCATATCAGATACTTATAATAGTATCTGATATGAGCCTTATATCTTTAGCAGTAGATTTATAATCACTTAATATAAGATTACTAAGATAAGGATTTTAATAATTAAAGAAAAATATTAATAAATAATAGATAATTATTAATAAATAAAAGATTAAATATAAGATCTTCTAATAAAGTATGAGTACATATAAAATATTAATATTAAATCAAAAAATTAAAAAAATACCATAAAAGCTTTAAATTATTTATGGAATTTTAAAATTATGATCCAAATATGTTTTTTTAGGGAAGACAGATGTATATTATAAAAAGATAGTACATTTAAGATGTAAAGGTTTGCAAAATCCAAAAAATAAAATATCAGAAAAGCGGAATAGTATTATATTGATAAAATGACAAAAACAAATGAATTAACCAATACATTCTTTATTTATAATAAATTGACAATATATTTAATTAATATATAATAACTAAATAAGTGTAAAATGTTGATATAAATCGAACAATAAGGAGGGAGATAAAAATGATTAAATACATAGGGAAAAGGCTTGTGGCAAGTCTGCTTACTATATGGGTTGTTATTACACTTACATTTTTTTTAATGAGATTAATGCCAGGTGGTCCATTTGATAGTGATAAACTTACTCCACAGGTAAAAGCTAATATGGAAGCTAAGTATGGCATGGACAAGCCCCTTAGCGAACAGTATTTTATGTACATGAATAATCTCGTTCATGGAGATTTAGGTGAATCTATGATATTCAAAGGAAGAGGAGTTACTGATACAATTACAACTTCATTTCCTGCATCTGCAAAAGTTGGATTATGTAGTGTTGCTACTTCAATAATCGTTGGTATATCTCTTGGTATTGTTGCTGCATTGAAGAGAAATACTTGGGCAGATACAACAATAGTATTTGTTGTAACTCTAGGTATTACAATACCTAGTTTTGTAACAAGTGCAGTATTGATTTACTTTTTGGCAGTAGAATTCGGATTATTACCGCCAACAGGATTTAGCAATTGGAAGAATTATATAATGCCGGTTATTGCATTATCAATGTCTTCTATGGCTTTTATAACAAGGTTAACAAGAAACAAGCTTTTAGATGTGCTTAAGTCTGATTATATAAGAACAGCAAAAGCAAAAGGCTTAAGCAAAGGAAAGATAATTTTTAAACATGCTCTTAGAAATTCGCTGATTCCAATAGTTACATATGTTGGACCACTTATTGCAAGCATACTTACAGGAAGCTTTATAGTTGAACAGATTTTTGCGATCCCAGGACTTGGAAATGAATTTGTACAATCCGTTACTAATAGAGACTATTCAATGCTTCTTGGTGTTACAGTATTCTATTGTACAATGCTAATAACATTTAACTTTTTAGTAGATATACTTTATGTTGTTATTGATCCAAGAATTAAATTAGAAAATGCTGAAGTTTAGGAGGAGCAGAAATGGAAGAATTAAGTTTAGATAAAGAATTATTTACTCCTCTAACTGATGAAGAAAAGAAAGTAGATGTGGTTGTAAGACCAAGTATCAGTTATTGGAAAGATGCATGGATGAGATTAAAGGGCAATAAAGTTGCACTTACATCATTATGCATAGTAGTGCTTATTATATTATCGGCAATTATTGTGCCAATGTGTTCAAAGTATGATTATGCAACTAATAATCTTTCAATGACAAATTTAAAACCAAGCGGTGAACATTTATTTGGAACAGATCAGCTTGGTAGAGATATTTTCGTCAGAGTATTTATGGGAGCAAGATATTCACTTACTATTGCAATAGTTGCAGCATTTATAAATCTTGTAATAGGTGTTCTATATGGAGGAATTGCTGGATATTTTGGCGGAAAAGTTGATGCGATTCTTATGAGAATTGTTGATGTTATTTATTCAATTCCATTAACTATTTATGTAATAATTTTTATGGCTATTTTAAACAAGCCTGGAAGTGGTGGAAGTGGACTTGGAACAATAATTCTAGCTCTTTCAATTTCATATTGGATTGGTATGGCGAGAATAGTAAGAGGGGATGTTCTTCAATTAAAGCAGCAGGAATTTGTACTTGCTTCTAAAGCCCTTGGAGCATCAGATTTCAGAATATTAATAAGACATTTAATACCAAACTGTATTGGATCCATAATGGTTACACTAACATTATTAATTCCAGAAGCAGTATTTACAGAAGCATTTCTTAGCTTTATAGGATTAGGGCTTATACCACCTAAAGCATCACTTGGAACACTTGCTAATGAAGCAATGAAAGCTATTTACACATATCCATGGCAGTTATTATTTCCAGCAGTAATGATATGTCTAATCATATTATCATTCAACCTTTTTGGTGATGGATTAAACGATGCTTTAGATCCTAAGAATAAGAGATAGGAGAAAAGAATATGGAAAAGTTATTAGAGGTAAAAGATTTAAAAACTTCATTTAAAACTAATGTTGGGGAAGTAAAAGCAGTAAGAGGTGTGTCTTTTCATTTAGATAAAGGTGAAGCTTTAGGAATAGTTGGAGAATCAGGTTGTGGTAAAAGTGTTACCATGATGTCAATAATGAGGCTTCTTGCTGATAATGGAAAGCTTACTGGAGGAGAAATTTACTTTAATGGGAAAGATATTTCAAATGTAAAGGAATCTGTAATGGAAGGTATAAGGGGAAATGATATCGGAATGATTTTCCAGGATCCAATGACATCATTAAACCCAGTTTATACAATTGGAGACCAGCTTATGGAGCCAATACTTAAACATAAAAAGATAAGTAGAGCTGAAGCAAGGAAGGAAGCAATAGAAATGCTTTCACTTGTAGGGATACCAAGTCCTGAAAAGAGAATGAAGCAGTATCCTCACGAATTTTCAGGTGGAATGAGACAGAGAGCAATGATAGCAATGAGTTTAATATGTAAGCCAAAGCTTATAATAGCAGATGAACCAACAACAGCTCTGGATGTTACAATACAGGCACAGATTCTCGATCTTATGAAGGATTTAAAGGAACAGCTTAATACATCAATAATACTCATAACTCATGACTTAGGAGTCGTTGCTGACCTTTGCAGCAGAATTAATGTCATGTATGGAGGAACAATAGTTGAAACAGGTACTACAGAAGATATTTTCTATAGAGGAAAACATCCATATACATGGGGGCTTTTAAGAAGCGTACCAAATCCTAAGGAAAACACAAAGGAAAAATTAAAGCCTATTGAAGGTCAGCCACCAGATTTATTAAAACCACCTGTAGGATGCGCATTTGCTGCAAGGTGTGAATATGCAATGAAGATATGCCTGCAAAAGCAGCCACCATTATTTGAAAATGGTGAAAATCACAAAACTGCATGCTGGTTATGCCATAAGGATGCACCGAAGGTTGAATCACCTATAAGGAGGGACAAGTAGTGGAAGATAAGAAAAATGATATTATTTTAGAAGTAAAAGATTTATGCAAATACTTCCCTGTAAAAAAAGGATTATTTAAAGGAAAAAGCTATTTAAAAGCAGTTGATAAAGTTTCCTTTACTTTAAAAAGAGGAGAAACTTTAGGTCTTGTAGGTGAATCAGGATGCGGTAAAACAACTACAGGAAGAACTATATTGAAGCTTTACGAACCAACAAGCGGTCAGATAATTTTCAATGGGCAGGATATTACAAAGTATTCAGGCAAAGAAATGGTTCCATTAAGAAAGAAAATGCAGATGATATTCCAGGACCCTTATGCTTCATTAGATCCTAGAATGACTGTTGGAGATATTATAGGTGAAGCTATTGATGTACATAAGCTTCTTGCAGGAGAAGCAAGAACTGAGAGAATAAGAAGCTTGCTGTCAAAAGTAGGACTTATGAGTGATCATATAAACAGATATCCACATGAATTTTCAGGTGGACAGAGACAGAGAATTGGTATAGCAAGAGCTTTGGCAGTTGAACCAGATTTTATAGTCTGCGATGAGCCTATTTCAGCACTTGATGTTTCAATTCAGGCTCAGGTTATAAACATGCTTGAAGAATTGCAGGAGGAATTAGGATTAACTTATTTATTTATAGCTCATGACCTTTCAATGGTTAAGCATATATCAACACATATTGGTGTTATGTATCTTGGTCAGATGGTTGAAAAGGGAGAAAGCAATGAAGTTTATAGTAATCCTAAGCATCCATATACACAGGCACTTTTATCAGCAGTACCAATTCCAGATCCTGAGGTTGCTAAGAGCAGTAGAAGAATAGTTCTTGAAGGAGATATTCCATCTCCAATAGATCCGCCATCAGGATGCAGATTCAAGGGAAGATGTAAATGTGCAAAACAGATATGTTCAGAAGTTGATCCAGTACTTAAGGAAGTTGAACCGGGACATTTTGTTGCATGCCATTTGTATTAGTCAATTGAGAGTTGAAAGCTTAGAATTGATAGTTATGTATGAAACTGCATGTGTAGTTTCTGAAAATAGATTTTTGGGAAATTTCTTTTTAAATTTTATTATTAAAAATTAATTTTAGTTAAGGAATTTTGAAGCTTTTAGATTTTAATTGCAGAATCATATTACATTATTTAAATTATTAAAACATATATAGGCATATAAAAATATAAATATACAATTTGATTAAAAACTCTATTGGAATTTTTAATATAAAAAATAAGAAATCTTGTAAAAAATTTTGTTTGATAATTGTCAACTTTCAATTGTCAATTATCAACTGAATAAATTGGAGGGAAATATATGAAAACAAGTAAAATCAAAAAGATTTGTTCTGTTGTATTAGCAGCCATGCTTGGAGTTTCAGTCTTAACAGGATGTGGATCTTCAAATGGAAGCGGCTCAGGATCAGCAGCAGGAACAAGCGCACAAGAAATAATATTTAACTTAGGAGCAGATGTAAAAACTTTAGATCCAGCTTTAAATCAGGCAGTAGATAGTGCAATATTAATTGTAAATATGTTTGAAGGTCTTTATAAGTTAGACGAAAATCAAAAAGCTATCCCAGGTATTGCAGAAAGCTGTGATGTATCAGATGATGGAACAGTTTATACATTCCATTTAAGAAATGATGCAAAATGGACAAATGGGGACTCAGTTACTGCTGGTGATTTTGAATATGCGTGGAAGAGAGTAATGAATCCTGATACTGCTGCTGAATATGCATATCAAATGGAATATATCAAAGGTGCTAAAGAATATACAGCAGGAACAGGTTCAGTTGATGAAGTTGGTGTTAAAGCTATAAATGATACAACATTAGAAGTAACATTAACTGCACCATGTGCTTATTTCTTAGAATTAACAGCATTCCCATGTTATTTTCCAGTAGAAAAAAAGACTGTTGAAGGAAATGAACAATGGGCAAACAGTGCGGATACTTATGTAAGTAATGGTCCTTTCAAACTTACAGATTATAAAATTAAGGATCAGGTTGTACTAGAAAAGAATGATACTTATTATGATAAAGATTCAGTAAAACTTGATAAAATTAATGCTAAAATGGTTGCTGATGAAACTTCAGCTTGGGCAAGCTACAAAGCAGGACAGTTTGATATGGTTTATATAGTACCACAATCAGAAGTCCAGGCAGCTACAAAAGATGGAAGTGCTCAGGTTTTCCCATTCTTAAGCAATTATTACTTATCAATTAACATGACAGATAGCGTACAGGGGATTGATCCAGAAGCAGCTAAAGCTTTAAGCAATCCTAAAGTAAGACAGGCATTAAATCTTGCTATAGATAGAGATTCTTTAGTTGAAAATGTAACTAAGGGTGGACAAATTGCTGCACATAGCTTCGTTCCAACAGGTATCACAGGACCTGATGGAAAGGATTTTGCTTCGAAAGAATACTTTGACTCAAAGGGTAATGTTGAAGAAGCTAAAAAATTATTAGCTGAAGCAGGATATCCAGATGGACAAGGTTTCCCATCAGTTGTACTTCTTTATAATCCAGAAAAAGGTCATGGAACAGTAATGCAGGCAGTACAAGATATGTGGAAAACAAACTTAGGTATAGATGTACAGTTACAAAGCCAGGAATGGAAAGTATTTATTGCAACAAGAAATGAAAAGAACTACGAAATTGCAAGAGATGGATGGGGAGCAGACTATGTTGATCCTATGACATTCTTAGATATGCTTCAGACTACATCTGGACAAAATAATTCGGGATATAGCAATCCAGAATATGACAAGATTATTGATGAAGCAAAAGCTGAACAGGATCCTTCAAAGAGATTTGAATTATTCAGACAAGCTGAAGATATATTAATGGAAGATATGCCAGTAATTCCATTATACTATGATACTCAGCCAATGGGAGTTAAAAACTACATCAAGGATCTTAACGTATCTCCACTTGGATTTATATACTTCGATAAAGCATATATTGAAGGTAAATAAGATTTTATAGGGCTATTGAAAATACCATGCATTCTAGAAATAGATGCATGGTATTTTTAAATAAAAATAGAAAAGTTTCAGAGTTATGTAGACATGATTTTATAAAATAAGTACAATAGTTATACCGACGGATAAGATTATCATAAAGAGGGTGTGTGGTGTCGTTTTAAAATCTGGTAGAAAGAGGGGATTTTTATTAAAAATAATGATGCACATTTAACTTCATATCAGCTGATAAAAGTGTTGAGTAATGCAATTAATTCAATTGACATAAGATTTTTAGAACATGGTGACAGAGTAGCATATATAATGTTAAATCTGATGAGGGCATCGAAGAAATATACAGATGAGCAAATGCTTAAAATATGCGTTATATCAATTTTTCATGATATAGGAGCATATAAGGTGGTTGAAAGGGACAAGCTACTTGATGCAGATATGGATTCTCCTATAAATCATGCAGTTTATGGAGCATTGTTTCTAAAGAATTTTTCGCCTTTATATGAGTATTATGATATAGTGATGACTCATCACTT
The DNA here is from genome assembly GCA_023399035.1 of Bacillota bacterium. Taxonomy (GTDB): domain Bacteria; phylum Bacillota; class Clostridia; order Clostridiales; family Clostridiaceae; genus Clostridium. The sequence continues at coordinate 9,890 of JAEWQX010000043.1, forward strand.
TACGCTGGATTATTATAGAAAAAAGAATATGGATATTATATCTGAGGAAGGACTATTACTTAGCTTTGCAGACTATATAGACAGAGTAAGTTTAGGCAGAAAAACTATTAATGATGAAAAGATTAAAAAATATTATCTGGAAGAACATCTGAAGCTAGCAAGAAAAGCGGAAGAAATGTATAATTTTGTGGATAAATTATCTGATGGAAGATATGTTCAGGAACTTGAAGAGTTTTTTTGTGGTAGATTTGTAAATAAAGAAAAAGTTATGAATTACAGCAAAATGCTTGCTTATGCTATTGATTTCAGGAGCGAATCAACTATGATTCATACTATAACAGTTGAAGCTATAAGTGAACAACTGGCAAGGTTATGCAATATTTCTGATGAAAGAATTTCTCTTATTAAGATATGTGCTGTTCTTCATGATATTGGGAAAATATCAATACCTGTTGAAATTTTAGAAAAACCAGGTAAGCTTACTGATAAAGAATTTGAAATAATGAAAAATCATTCAAAAGTCGGTTATGATATTTTGAGCGAACTTAACATGAACGAAATAAGAGACATAGCAACACTTCACCATGAGAAAATTGATGGCAGCGGTTATCCATTTGGTTTAAAAGGTGATGAAATTACGAGGGAAATGAGAATAGTGTGCATTGCAGATATAGTAAGCGCATTAGTTGGAAATAGAAGCTATAAAGAAGCATTCAGCAAGGAAAAGATAATATACATATTAGATGAAATGGTTCGTAATAATAAAATTGATAAAGATATAACGGATTTATTTATAGAAAATTATGATTATATAATTGAAGAAGCAATGAAGCAGTGCAGGCACATAATGGACAAATACTTAAATATAAAAAAGGAATATAATTGTTTGGTAAAAGATACATATGATGACATATCTTTCTAAATAAATAGTAATACTTGTGGTTTTAAACGTACAAGTATTATTTTTTATGGTTATATTGATATAATAATAATAATAAAAGAGTAAGAAGATGGTTGACATATTAAAGAAATTTATCTATTATAGTGATAATACATATCAGTTGAATATTATTTGCGATAAAAAGACTAAAGAGGTAAAAAATGAAAAAGGACTTTTCAATTTGTGGATTAACTATAGAAGAATGTAGCAAAGTACAAGATTTTGTGAAGATTTTAGATACTGAGACAAGTATGCCTGTTACATTGATAAATGGTAAAAATGAAGGTAAGACTGTGCTTATAACAGCAGGAATACATGGTAGCGAGTATCCATGTATAAGAACAGCAATAGAACTTGCAAAGGAAATTCAGCCGGAACAGGTTAATGGGCAGATAATAATAGTTCACCCAGTAAATACGCAGGGGTTTTCGGCTAAGTGTGCTGGAATTGTTCCAGAAGATAAAAAGAATCTCAACAGGGTATTTCCAGGGAATCAAAAAGGTACAATTAGTGATAAAATTGCATATGTCATAACACATGAATTTCAGGACAAGTCAGATTTTTATTTTGACATGCATGGAGGAGATCTTTATGAAGAACTTCATCCATATATTTATTACCCAGGTGCATGTGAAGAGGAAATAAGCCATAAGTCAAAAGAAATTGCAGGAATATTTAATGTTGATTATATGGTAAAATCATCTGCAACTACAGGTGCATATAATTCTGCAGCAATAAGAGGAATTCCAGGAGTTCTCATCGAGCGTGGAGGAAGTGGTTTTTGCAGAAGAGAAGATGTAAATAAATATAAGGACGATATGATGAATGCATTAAAAACGTTTGGCGTATTGCAAGGAGAAACAGTAAAACCTGAAAAAGCTCCAATTGAAATAAGTAATGTAAAATATATTGATTCATCTAAGAATGGATGCCTTGAAATCTTTGTACATGCAGGAGAAAAGATAAAAAAAGGTGATATGCTTTATACAATTACAGATTTGTTTGGAAACGTAATTGATACATATTCTGCAGAATTTGACGGAGTAGTTCTTTATAACACGGTATCACTATCCATAAATCAAGGAGAATCTATAATAGCTTATGGAGAGCTTTAATATATTCAGGATTTTAATGAACATAATTAGAAGTAAAAAATAAAATAATAATATACAAAAAAATCGTTAACCTAATGTAGGTTTACGATTTTTTATTTTATGTTCATTGACATAATGAGGGGGATTATTTATACTATAAAAGAAAATGCAAACCATTTGCAATTAATACTTAAGATGAAATGAGTGGATAGATATAGGAAAGTTTATAATAAAAAGAAGTTTAAGGACTGTATTAATAATCATAATAGTATCATTTTTATCATTCTGCATGATGTATTTATCACCCAGCGATCCGGCTGAAATGATGCTTAACAGTCAGGGAATACCAGTCAGTGAAGAAGTTTTAGAGACAACTAGAGAGGAATTAGGACTCAACAAGCCCTTTGTAGAACAGTATATTGACTGGGTCTCCAATATGCTTAAGGGAGATATGGGGACGTCATATTCAACCAAAAGAAGCGTAGCATTAGAGCTTAAAGAGCACATGCCATATACAGCTGTACTTGCTTTATTTTCTATGGTGCTTACGCTTGCAGTTTCAATACCGCTTGGAATAATATGTGCACTGAAAAAGAATACTTTTACGGATTATATAATCAGGACATGCACTTTTGTAGGAAATTCTGTTCCAGGATTTTTTGCAGGGCTGATATTGTTATTTATATTTGCACTAAAATTGAGAATGCTTCCGGTTTTAAGTGAAAGTGGAATCAAGAGTGTGATACTGCCATCAGCAACCCTTGCTATATCTATGTCAAGCAGATATATTAGGCAGATAAGAGGAGTGGTCATTGATGAATTGGAAAAAGATTATGTTAAGGGTGCATACTCAAGGGGGATACCGCAGTGGAAGATAATATATAATCATGTTTTTAAAAACATTATGATTACAGTAATCACTTTAAGCGGTCTTTCATTAGGTTCACTCTTAGGAGGATCAGCTATTGTTGAAAATATATTCGTATGGCCGGGACTTGGAAGCCTGGCGCTTAATGCGGTAAAAGTCAGGGATTATCCTCTTATTCAGGGCTACGTAATACTGACATCATTAATTTTTATAATGATTAATTTGATAGTAGATCTTTTATATGGGTTCCTAGATCCAAGAACCATCAAAAACAGGAGATAAAATTATGATTTTAAAAGATAAAATAAAAAGTGCAGATTTAAGATTTAAGATAATAATATTTCTTATAATGCTGATAGCAGCAGCTGGAATTTTAGCTCCAGTAATAGCGCCCTTTGATCCTTATAGTACTGATTTATTAAATACTCTCAAACCTCCCTGCAGAGAGTTCATATTTGGTACAGATTCACTGGGAAGGTGTATTTTTTCACGTGTGTTATATGGAATATCAAATTCTATCTTTTCTGCTTTGACGGTAGTTATAGCTACATTTTCTTTTGGAACTGTAGTTGGAGTCATAAGCGGATTTTATGGCGGATTATTAGACGAAATAATAATGGCAGTTGTAGATGTCTTTTTATCCTTTCCAGGAATGATAATTGCAGTAGCTGTTGCAGGAATTCTGGGAGGAGGATTGAAAAATGCAATGATTGCCATAGGGCTTATTTCATGGACAAAATATGCAAGGCTTGCAAGAAGTGAAGTCATGTCAATAAGCAGTGAAATATTTATACTGGCAGCTAGACTGAGCGGTAACACAAATTTAAGCATTATTATAAAGCACATAATACCCAATATTATAGGTGCGCTAATCATAACAGCATCAGCAGATATTGGTGTTATGATCATGGAACTTGCGGGATTATCATTTTTAGGATTAAGTTCTCCACTGCCAACACCTGAATGGGGTTCAATGATGAATGAAGGAAAGAGCATGCTTCAGTCTGCACCCTGGATTACATTGTTCCCTGGGATGGCAGTACTTATAGTTGTAGTGTTATTTAATCTTTTAGGGGATACAATATGTGAGTTATTTGGAAATGGACAGAGGAGAAAAATGTGATGAATATTCGAAAAAATATATTTTTTATAATTAGTCTTGTTTTATCAGCTGTTATGCTTCTTTCAGGATGTGCAGAGTATTCATGGGAAAGCAGTGATGAACTTGTTTTTGGAACCACATTATCTACGAAAAGTCTTGATCCTGCAAAGGATTATAGTGGCTGGTTTACTGTGAGGTATGGTATAGGAGAAACCTTATTCAAGCTTGATGATTATATGAATGTCATACCTAATCTTGCAGAAGGATATGAAAATATAGATGATGAAACATGGAAGATAAAAATAAGGGAAGATGTAACTTTTCAAAATGGTGAACCTATGACTCCAGATAAAGTTAAAAGTTCTTTGGAAAGAACTTCAGAGTTAAGTCAGAGAGCTGATGATACTCTTAAGATAGAATATATAGCTACTGATAACTGGAACCTTATAATTAAAACAAGAGAACCTAATCCTACTTTGGTAAATGATTTATGTGATCCTTTTGCTTCAATTATAGATGTAGATGGAACAGAGGATTTTGATAATAACCCTGTGGGAACAGGACCTTTTAAAATGAAAGAATTCAATCCAATAAAATCAAGCTACTTAGAAAAATACGATTATTACTGGCAGGGAGAGCCTGAACTTGATAAAGTGAAAATAATACAGGTATCTGATGCAGATACTCTTACAATGGCTCTTCAGACTGGTGAAATTGATGTGGCTCAAGGAATACCATATTCATCTGTAAACCTCTTTGAAGATAATCCATTATACAAAATAAGCAGCGTTAATACATCTCGTGTCATATTGATGTACTACAATTATACTAATGTATTACTTAAGGATAAAAGCTTAAGAAAAGCAGTCAATATGGCTATTAATAAAGAGGAATACGCTTCAGTTCTTTTAGAAGGTTCAGCATCTGCAGCGGAAGGCCCATTTCCAGAAGGAATGTCCTGTGGAGGAGATAGTGTTCATGCAGCAGACTATAACGTATCTGAAGCTAAACAAGTTTTGAAGGATGCAGGATATGAAGATACAGATAATGACGGCATATTAGAAAAGGATGGACAGAAGCTTGAGTTTAAAATTGTCACATATTCATCGAGAGCAGAGCTTCCAATAATAGCACAGGCTATTCAAAGCGATCTTAAAGATGTAGGAATAAATGCTTCAGTGGAAATAAGCGATAATATAATGGATATATTAAAGAATGGAAAGTTTGACATAGCACTGTATTCTAATGTAACAGCTGCAACAGGGGATCCATATGCATATCTCAATAACCTTATGAGAAACGAAGGTGCTTCAAATTATGGAGGATATGATAGTAAGGAAGCGGAAGAATTCTTAAAAATGATGGAAGGCGAATTTGAAAAAGATGTGAGAGATGACCTTGCAGTAAATATAGTTCAGGAAAGTCTTAATGATGAAGGATTTAATTTCATAGCTAATTTAAGAATGAACTTTATTATGAAGAGCAATATAGTTAATTTTGATATTCATGGCACGGATTACTATCAGTTTAACTGGAAGACAGATATTAAGTAGTATAGGTGATTTGGGAGAAATATATGAGTACATTATTTGAAGTAAAGAATTTAAGTATAATAAATAATAATATGAAAATACTTAAAGATATCAATTTAAAAGTCGATAAAGGCGAAATACTAGGAATAATAGGAGAAAGCGGATGCGGTAAGAGTACTCTTATAAGAGCAGTTTCACGAATGCTCAATGAAGGAGAAAAGATTACTGAGGGAAGAGTATTATTTGATGGCATAGATTTATTTGATTTATCAGAGGGAGAAATGAAAAAGATAAGAGGAAGAGGTATTGGGATAGTATTTCAGAATCCAGCTTCAACTTTTAATCCTGTGATAAAGATTGGAAAACAGTTTATAGAAGCAATAAATGTACATAAAAAAATGAATAAAAAACAGTGCATAAAAGAATGTGCAGAATTAATGAAGAAACTTAATTTGAATGATGCAGAATGCATTCTAGACAGCTATACTTTTGAGCTCAGCGGTGGAATGAATCAGAGAACAGCTATTGCACTTGCAATGATTATGAAACCCAAGCTGCTTATTTGTGATGAGCCTACCAGCGCTCTTGATGTTACTGTTCAGGCTCAGGTAGTCAAAGAACTTAAAGGTCTTAGGGATGACTTTAATACCAGCATGATAGTTGTTGCACATAGTATGGGGGTAATATGCAATATGGCAGATAAGGTTGCTGTAATGTATGCAGGCCAAATTATAGAATATGGGAAGTGCGGTGAAATTTTAAATAATCCTTTGCATCCATATACAAAAGCCCTTATTAATGCTGTGCCTGTAATGAATGGGGATCTGCCAAAACCTATTAAGGGTAATATGCATTCATTTGAAAGGGAAATATCAGGATGCTGCTTTGCTGAAAGATGTGATTTATGCAGTGAAGAATGCTGTATTGGAAATACTAAATTTATAGAAATATCAGATGATCACTTTGTAAGATGTTCTCTTATTAAAATCAGTAATTAAAGCTGAACTGTTCAGGCATTTTGATATAATGAAATATTAAAGTAAACTGTAAGATATGAATTAATGATAGAAAGTGCGTTGTTATATGAAAAATATTATTTTAAAATGTAAAAACATAAAGAAGGAATTTAAGAAAAGAGACCATGTACATAAAGCTGCAGATGATATAAGCTTTCAATTATATGCACGTGAATGTTTTGGAATAGTAGGAGAGAGCGGAAGTGGAAAGAGTACACTGGCAAAGATGATAATGAAGCTTGAAAATGCTGATTCTGGAGAAATAATAGTAGATGGAGAAGACATATCAAAGTTTAAAGGTAAAAAAGTAAGAGACTATTATGGTGTGATTCAAATGGTATTCCAGGATGCAAAAGGATCATTCAACCCCAAGATGACCATAGGCAGTTCAATAATGGAGTACATATGTAATTTATGTTACGTAGATAAAAACGAACGAAGAAAAAAGGTGGTAAATCTGCTTGAAGAAGTAGGCCTGACTGAAGCACATTATGACAGATATCCACATGAATTAAGCGGGGGACAATGTCAGAGGGCTGCAATTGCAAGAGCTTTGTCTGTGCATCCTAAAATTATAATATTTGATGAAGCTACAAGCGGACTTGATGTTTCAGTTCAGGCTCAGGTAGTTGAGCTTTTAAAGAAGACTCTTGAGGAACGTGACATATCATATCTTTTTATATCTCATGACCTTAAGCTTGTAAGCAGCTTTTGTGACAGAATAGGTGTTATGTATCATGGAAAGCTTATAGAATGCGGAAAATCACATGATGTCATAAATAATCCACAAAATGACTATACAAAACTTCTTATAGAGTCTGTATTATAAGATACAATATTCTATATATAGTGCACAATACGAATTTTATAATTAACTTAATTAACTTTAGAAATAAAATGTATAATGAAGCAGAAAAAGGATATGATGAATTAGATTTCTTCACATCCTTTTCTGCTTAATATTAATTAATCATTAAGACCAATAACATCATCCATGTTATATAAACCTGGCTTAGTTACAGAAGCCATAAATTCACATGCCTTTAATGCACCTACAGCAAAAACTTCTCTCGATATAGCTTTATGAGTAAGTTCGATTACTTCGCCGCTTCCAGCAAAGATAACATCATGGTCTCCAACAATAGAGCCGCCTCTTATTGCATGGATTCCAATTTCATTTTCTTCTCTTTTTGCATGACCTTCTCTGCCATAAACGTATTTAGTCTCTTCACTTAAAGAATCTCTTATTGTATCTGCAAGTAAAAGTGCAGTACCACTTGGTGCATCTACTTTTTGATTGTGGTGCTTTTCAATGATTTCAATATCATAGTTACCGTAAAGAAGAGGTGCAACCTTTTTTAATAGAGAGTTTATTAAGTTAATTCCAAGAGACATGTTAGCTGATTTGAATAAAGGAAGAGTCTTGCTCTTTTCATCAATTAAAGCTAACTGTTCATCAGAAAATCCAGTTGAGCATATAACAAGAGGTTTATTAGTTTTTTCAGTTAATGCTAGAAGACTGTTTAAAGCATCAGCTCTTGAAAAGTCTAATAATACATCATATTCAATATTCAATTCTTCTGGACTTTTAAAAACAGGATATGAAGTTTCGCTTGGGAACTTATCAATTCCACCAACAATTTCTACATCCTTAAATTTTTCGCAGCATTCAGTAATCATTCTTCCCATCTTACCGCAGCAGCCGTTTAATACTACTTTTACCATACTATCTCACCTTACATTAAATTATTTTTCTTTAAAGCAGCTTTTAAAACTTCTTCATTATGAGGCTCCATTTCACAAAGAGGAAGTCTTAAATGTCCTACTTCTAATCCCATTAAGTTCATTGCAGTCTTAACAGGGATAGGATTTGTTTCAATAAATAAAGAATTTGCTAAAGATAAGGTATCAAGCTGAATATCTAAAGCATTCTTAAAATCATTTTCAAGACATTTTGCTGTCATTTCATGAACTTTATCAGGAATTATATTTGCAAGAACAGATATAACACCTTTTCCTCCTAGAGACATTATAGAAACAATCTGATCGTCATTACCAGAATATATGTCTATTTTATCTCTGCATAATTCTTTTATCTTTACTATCTGACTTATATCTCCGCTTGCTTCTTTTACAGCCTTTACATTGCTTAAATGTGCAAGTTTCAATAAGGTTTCAGGCTTTATATTTACACCAGTTCTTGATGGAACATTGTAAAGAATTATAGGAGTATTTACTTCATTATTGATAGCTTCAAAATGTTTTATCAAACCTTTTTGAGTAGTCTTATTGTAATATGGTGTTATGACAAGAAGTCCATCTACACCAACACTTTCTGCATATTTACTCATTGAGATAGCAGCAGCAGTGTTATTAGAGCCAGTACCTGCAATAACAGGTATTCTTTTATTGACTACATCAACAGTAAATTTTATTGTGTCCTTTTTTTCTTTTTCAGTCATTGTGGTAGCTTCACCAGTTGTACCACATATTATGATTGCATCAGTACCTTTTTCAATATGCCACTCAAGCAGAGTTCTTAGCTTTTCAAAATTAACTCCTTCATGATTAAAAGGTGTAATAATGGCCACACCAGAACCTTCGAATATTGACATTTTAATTCCTCCAATTAAATTACTAAAACTATTTATCATTCTTTATCATTTGTTTTGTACGCAAAATAAATTTTCAAACATTTTTCATATGTTTCAGATATATAACTTCACTAAAGAAAGAATATTATTAGAATTGAAGATATTATGAATATAACAAATTATCCATATATTATTTTAACAATATTTAATCTTCCTAATATCATAATATACACTTATACTGCTAGTGTTTCTAATTTAATTTAAAATGACTAATTATGCTGTTTAATTGTGCATCTTAAACAGAACGCAGCAGTGCAGAATATGAGCGTATAACATAAATATTTTTATGTTATATATGAATGGTTCAGTATTAGTATTTTTATTTATTTTATACCTTTGTAGTATAACCTATTTTAAAGGAAAACGTCTATAAGATTAAACCAGTATGAGTTCATTTTGATTTAAATAGAAATAACTTGTCTACAAATTAAGGCATATTAGCAAAATGATTTACCTTTACACAATAAAATTAATTACTATTTGATAAAAAATATATGAATTAATAAACATATATACAAATACTATAGTGAAATATTGAATGAATATCAAGTATTTAAAGGAAATAAGTTGAAAAATAAGTATAGATTTATTAATGAGGCAAGTATAATGGAATGATAAAAATTAGAATATGAAATTTTAAATTGGAGATAATAAAAAGTATATAAGAAAAATAGAGGAAATGTGGTGATATTTTGAGTAATACTCCATTGAAAAAAATAATAAAATCAAAGTTAAGGGGGAATAAGGAATTAACTGAAGCAGAAAAGATGAGAGAAAAAATAAAATATGAAATTGCAGAGGAGCTTGGGCTTAGCGATAAGGTTAAAAGTGAAGGCTGGGGAGGACTTTCAGCAGAAGAAACTGGACGTATTGGCGGGCTTATGACAAAGCGTAAAAAAGCACTAAATATGCCTTCAAATGATGAAATATTAGGGCGTGTCTCAAAAAAGAAATCATGATTTCTTTTTTGAGATTTCTAAGCACTGTATTTTTAGATGCTTCATGTTTGACTAACTTAAAAATTAGGATATAATATATTAGATGATGTTTAGACTAACTTAAGGGCGTGATAAATGTGGCATACAATGAATTTGCAAATATTTATGATGAATTGATATATGAAGATATTGATTATGATAAAGTTGCAGAAAAGATTTTAGAAATATGCAAAGAAAACAACATTAATTTTGAGGATTATTTAGATTTAGCATGTGGGACAGGTAATGTTGCAGTTAAGGTATGTAAGGAATTTAAGAATACTTTTGCTGTAGATCTTTCTGATGATATGTTAAATGTTGCTTTTGAAAAATTTAAAGAAAACAAGGTAAAAGCAAAGGTTATATGCCAGGATATGTGTGAATTAAGCTTAAATCATAAGTTCGACCTTATAAGTTGTGTTCTTGATTCTACTAATTATATAACTGAAGACGAGGATTTATATGCATACTTTAGCAGAGTCCATGAACATCTTAAAGACGATGGATTATTTATATTTGATATAAATTCATATTATAAGTTAAGCGAAGTATTAGGAAATAACATCTATACATATAGCAGCGAAGATATTTTCTACACATGGGAAAATACATTTGAAGATGAAGTATTAAATATGTTCCTTACATTCTTTGTTAAAAATAAAGAAGACTTATATGAAAGGTTTGAAGAAGAACATGTTGAAAGAGCCTACACTGAAGAGGATATAGAACAAGCCTTGGACAAGTGTAATTTCAAATTGATAGGCAAATTTGATGGGTATAGCAATGATGCTGCTCATGAAAATAGTGAAAGAATACTTTACATCGTAAAGAAATAGATAAAATACATAGGAGATTAAAAGAATGCAGGATAAGATAATCAAGGCTACAGCCAAAAATGATATGGTTAGAATAATTGCAGGTATTACAACAAATTTAGTTAATGAAGGAACTAAAATTCATGATACTACACCTGTAGCTTCAGCAGCTTTCGGAAGAATGCTTACTGCAGGAGCATTAATAGGTTCAACTTTAAAGAGTAGTAAAGAAGTTACAACTTTAAAGATAAATGGTGGAGGAGAAATAAACGGAATAACTGTAACAGCTCATAATGACTGCAGCGTTAAAGGCGTTGTTGGAAATCCATACGTGGACAGACCTCTTAATGAAAAGGGAAAGCTGGATGTAGGAGGAGCTGTTGGTACAAATGGTATGCTTTATGTTATCAAAGATTTGGGGCTTAAAGATCCATATGTAGGACAGGTAAAGATTCAAACGGGTGAAATAGCTGAAGATTTTGCATACTACTTCACAGTTTCAGAACAAACTCCATCAGCAGTATCACTAGGCGTTCTTGTTGACAAGGATTTATCAATAAAGGCAGCAGGTGGATTTATTGTACAGATGTTACCAGGAGCTGATGAATTATTAGCTGATGTAATTACATACAGATTACAGGAAATACCACCTATAACTACATTAATAAGTGAAGGAAAAACTATTGAAGAAATATTAGAGTATATATTTGAAGGAATGGATTTAAAGATTCTTGAAGATATAACTCCAGAATATAAATGTGACTGTTCAAGAGAAAGAGTTGAAAAGGCATTGATTTCAATAGGAAAAGATGATTTACAGGAACTTTATGATGAAGGAAAGTCAGAAGAAATAGTATGTAATTTCTGCAATAAGAAATATGAATTTACTCATGAACATATTGGAGAACTATTAAATAATAAAAAATAATTGCTGTAATGCGTAGCAATGATAAAAGGGGCTGTATCAAAACAAGTTTGATACTAGCCGATGAAAAAAGAGAATTCAAAAATAAATTTGAATTCTCTTTTTTGCGCATAATATTAACATGAAAACAAATAATATTATACCTATTCATCAA
>JAEWQX010000059.1 GCA_023399035.1 Bacillota bacterium
ATATACTTTCAAAGAATACATTATTTATAATAGATGATTTTAACCATCCCCATAACCCCTCAATCAAGTTAAGTTCAGGACTATATCTATCATTATATGATAGCACCTGAATAAACCTTTTAAATGTAATCGTAAAAAAATAGACGCCTATCGCTTACGAAATATAAGTGCTACAATAAACCCAACAGAGATGGTTACACAATTCTGTTGGGTTACAATTTAATATTTATTATCTTTTTAATCTAGAATATAATCTATCAGGAAGTTCGGTAGACCAAGGCATATATTTTTCTAATATTTTCGTGTCATTACATTTTGAAAGATTATCAAATAAGTATACTAGATATCTTTCCACCGCTAAGCCATTGGCTTTAGCCGTTTCAACGATACTATAAATTATCGCACTTGATTTTGCACCTTTAGCAGTATTAGAAAAAAGCCAATTTTTTCTGCCTATAACAAATGGTTTAACTGCACGCTCGGCAGCATTATTATCTATTTCAAGACAGCCGTTTGTTAAGAATATACTCATAGAAGGAATTAAATTTTGAGCATATGTTAATGCTTTACCTAATGGACTTTTAGGAAGTGCATTTTCAATTTCAGTATCTATATATTCTTGAAATTTTTTTAGTATAGGAGCTGATTTTTCTAGCCTTATTCTGTGACGATCATCATAATAATCATCGCAATGGATATATTGCTCGCGGAGATCCTTTTCTATTTTATAAAGTTGCTCACAATAATTAAACCCTATTACTGCACGTGATTGTTTTAGGGTTTCTGGTTTTAACTCAACAATTATTTCATGGAATTTTCTTCGGATATGGGCAAGGCAATAATATCTTTTTACATTTTGTATTTTATTATAGCCAGCATATCCATCAGTTTGGAGGTATCCTGAAAATCCTTCTAAAAATTTTGTTGGACATACGCTAGATCTTGTTTTTTGATAATCATACATTATTATTGAACTGTCAACATCTTCAGAAACATATACCCACATATAGTGCTTAGATTTTGATTCACAACCTTTGTTGTCAATAACCTTCACAGGAGTTTCGTCGGCATGTATATAATCTCTCTTTAAGATTTTTTCTCTCATATAATCATATACACATTCAAGTTCTGAGGCTGCACTGATTATCCAGTTTGATAATGTCTGTCTTGAAAGTTTTGCATCCATCATTTCAAAATAAGTTTCCATTCTATACAAAGGAAGTGCATGCTGATATTTCATTGTTATAACATGAGCAAGAAGTTCATTAGAAGCCATGCCTTTATGTAAGAAGTTTTCAGGTGCATGTGCAGATACTATATTAGCTTTATCTGCTTCCGCCTCGCATGATTTACATGCGTATGTATATGTAACATGTTCTTCAATATATAATTCAGCTGGTCTATATTTCAAGATTTCCTTTGATTTAGTTCCTATAACAGTTAATTGATGTCCACATTTATTGCAAACAGCTTCTGCATCATCAAGCTTATGTTCAATTACAACTCTCTCTAAAGTTGAAAGATTATCTTTTTTACCCTTATGAGTTGATGTTTTCTTTCTTGTATAAACCACTTCTTCAAGTTTAGGTTCTACAGCCTTTGAATCACTATTCTTTTCTGCTTCATTAAAAAATGACAGCTGATTTTCATCAGCTCGTTCGCTTGATTTTCCAAATAATTTTCTATTCTTATTAAGAACCTGATTTTTTAAGAAATCTAATTGCTTTTTCAACTCATTAATTTCTGCATCTTTTGATTTCAATTCTTTCTGCATTTTTTTAAATAACAGTTTTGTTTTATCATCAAGTTCTTCAACTAAATCAATTTCATTCATCATAATATGATACCTCACAAATAAACATGAGACTATATTAACATAAATCTCCAAAGATTGAAAATGTAGTACATCAACAATCTCAGGAGATTACATATATCATAATATCAAAAACTATTTTTTACTGTTACAGGCTTAAATTTTGATTTAGTGCGAATTTCATATCCTTTAAGCAGCCATATTAGTTCTTCTTTATTAGTTTTTAGAGCTTCTTCTGTAGTCATTGGCCACTTTAATCGGCCATGTTCAATGCGGTAATAATATAACCAAAAGCCTTCATCAAAATGCAGTATCTTTATTTTATTCATCTGCTTATTGCAAAAAACAAATAGAGCAGTTTCAAATGGATCCAGCTTAAGCTGTTGCTGAACAATAATGGCAAGTCCATCAATGCTTTTCCGTAAATCAGTTACGCCACAAGCTAAATAAATAGTATCTACTTTATCAAGATTAAACATTAGAAGTCAACTCCTTGATAATACTTGTCAAAACACCTATTTCATTAGCCGGTATGTATATATTTGCAGCACCAATTTCAATTCGTACATCTATTGACTTTGGTGAAATCAAATTAATTTCAGTTTGTGCTTTTTCTTCTTTCATGGAAATTGCATGAAAATTTACATATCCCTGTTTTTCAAATTTCTTTCTATAATAATATAACTGACTTTTTGATATCCCATTCATTGTGCAAAAGTCTTTCAGCGATCCTTCGTAAGAAGAAAAAGTTGCAACAACTTCTTTCCAATCTATATTATCATTATTAT
>JAEWQX010000073.1 GCA_023399035.1 Bacillota bacterium
CCCAGATGTAATATGAATATCTGATGCTCTGCTTATATCCATATTATCTAATAATCTATCAATCTTAGCCATAAAATTCCTCCATATAATTCGATTAAATAAAGTCTATTTTCTATTTAAAATTAAATATAATAAGAGTACTATAATTAAAATAGCACTCTTATTCCAACTATGTCAATATTTATCATATATAGATGGTTTAATTTCTATATATATTTTACATTATAAATACAACTTTTTAAGTAGCTAATTTTTAGAATACAATTCTTTTTTTAGTTTCTTTAGTGCTTTTTTTTCTATACGCGAAACATATGAACGGGATATACCTAGATTACTGGCTATTTCCCTCTGAGTTTTACACTTTCCATCAATCAATCCATATCGCATTATTAAAATTGAACTTTCTCTGCTTGTTAATGATTCACCAAGTTTTTTATATAAAGCCCTAACCTGAAGATTACTCTCTACTTTATCAAGTACACAATCCTTTTCACTACTCAATATATCCATAAGACAAAACTCATTGCCTTCTTTATCAACTCCAATTGGATCTTGGAGATAAACTTCACTCTTCTGCTTTTTATTATTTCTAAAAAGCATTAAAATTTCATTTTCAATGCATCTGGAGGCATAGGTAGCAAGTCTAGTTCCCTTACTAGAATCAAAAGAATCAATTGCTTTTATAAGCCCAACTGTTCCTATAGAGATTAATTCATCAACGTCTTTATTAGGAAAAGAATATTTTTTAACAATATGAGCTACTAATCTTAGGTTTCTTTCTATCAATACACTTTTAGCACTCTTATCTCCTTCTTTAAACTTCTTTAAATACATCTGTTCTTCTTCTTCATCTAGTGGCAACGGAAAAGTATTGTTATTGGTTATATATCCTGTTAAAA
The DNA here is from genome assembly GCA_023399035.1 of Bacillota bacterium. Taxonomy (GTDB): domain Bacteria; phylum Bacillota; class Clostridia; order Clostridiales; family Clostridiaceae; genus Clostridium. Next base: position 900 of record JAEWQX010000073.1, read on the forward strand.
AAAAGGAATTGCATACAAGCTCAACTAAGCTATTTAATATAAACACCTTTTTCCTCCATAACAGTGCTTCATATTATAATATGTTTTTCTTTAGAAAAAGTTGCTTATACTTTATATTTTTATTTTTGGCATAATACTTCTACTATGTTTTTAAAAATAGGTGCAGCTGTATCTCCTCCACCTGCATCATTATTATTATCATCCTTTATACGTTCTATATCAGGTGTAAATACAACCATAGTATATTTTCTGTTATCCTTTACGAAATACCCTATAAACCATCCATGAGTCTTGCCATTATTTCCTGTAGCAGAGCCTGTTTTCCCACCTACAGTTATATTTTCCATGTATGCTTTTTTCCCTGTTCCATTATTAACAACCTGCTTCATTGCATTTTGAACTAATTTTGCAGCTGTTTCACTATATACTTTTGTTTCTTCTCCTTTGAATTCTTTTACTACATTTTCATCTTTGTCTAAAACAGCTTCAATGATGTATGGCTTTTCATATACACCATTATTAACTATTGTATTAATTGCACCAAGCATCTGAAGAGGGGTTACATTCATACACTGTCCTATTGAGATATTGTTTATTCCAGCCTCTTCATCAGGCATTACTCCTGATGCTTCATTTCTATTAGAGCCTGAGAAATTCAAGACACGTTTATACAATCCCTGCTTCTTTGAATAATCCATAAGTTTATCATAGCCGAGTTTTGATCCAATCTGTGCAAAAACATCATTGCAGGAAATTTCAAAAGCTTTCTCAACAGAAATCTTTCCATGAGGTGTTTTGCATATATCCCCTCTGCATGAATATATATCATTAATATTTATGAGTCCACAATCTAAGGCAGAACTCAATGTTATTATCTTATAAATAGATCCTGGCTCATATCCCATCTGTTCTATTGCAAGATTAATATTTGCTTCACTTTCATCTTTCTGAACCATACATCTTATCTTTCCAGTATCACTTTCCATAATTATTACACCGATATTTTTAAGATAATCATACTCATCACTATCTAAGACCTCATTGACCTTATCCTGTATATCCCTGTCAATAGTCAATCTTAAATTCCTGTTATTATCAGAAATATTTACAGTCTGTTTCGAATACACGGCCCTTTCATCTAAATAAAACTCTTGCTTAGGTGTTACATTATCTTTTACATATTTATATAAATCACTTTCAAGAGTTCCATCTTCAGAAGTTCCGTCACCTATTCTGCTTAACATATTTCCTATGCTCCATGCTTTTTTTACATCAACAGTGTCTGATATATAAGTATATATACCTTTTATATTTTTTAATTTATTTATTTTATTATAAGTATCCTCTGATATATCATAATAAACTTTTCCACTCTGCTTCATAATATCAGAGTAATTAAAATTAGGATTATCGGATTTCATTATAAAATTCAATGCCATAAGGTCTTCAATAGTTTCTTCATAATTATTAAGAGTAAAAGGCTTTACATCAATAACAAGTACGTACTTTTTATCATATTTCATTATATCTTTTCCATTAGTATCTAATATCATGTAATCTAAGTTAGTTATAGTTTCTTCCTGATGGTTCTGGTAAGAACTCTGTACTTTTTCAGATGGATATACTTGAAGAATATATATTCTTATAGATAATAATATTAAAATTGTAAATAAAAATGCAGCAATATATAATATCCTTTGTTTTTTATATAATTTTTCAATAAAAATAAAAAGCACCTCCCTAAAGTTAAATTCTAACCTCAGGAGATACTTTTTATTCATATTTATCCTTTTATTTCATAAAAGTCATTTTTTATCATATAAACCAACAAAAAGGCTGCATCATATGATAAAAATTATTTAATTATAGAGAATATGTCTTATTGCCTTTTACAAGCATATCATTCTTTTGAAGCGGTGCATCCACTTTTACTTTAAATATCATATGTGCTCTGTTTGCAACATCTGTTTTACATTTCTTGCTTACATCATACATTTCAGTTAATTTAACATTGAAGTATGGTGTATGCGGTCTTAATACTTCAACTTCTGTATTATCAAATACTCTGTTCTTTTGAAGAATAGTTGCAGTTTGTGTTTCCGGATCATATTCCTTAACCATACCTACTATTTCGTAATCACGTATATATGACTGGTCTTCATAGTTCTGCTCACCATTTCTGCCTAGGAAGAATCCTGTATGATATTGTCTATGACTTACTTTATTTAATATATCCATCCATTCTTGTTTGAATTCATATCCTTCTGGATCATCATAATATGCATCTAAAGCTTCTCTATATGCTTTTACTGCTGAAGCTACATAGAACTCACTCTTCATTCTTCCTTCGATCTTAAGTGAATCTATACCTGCATCTACAAGTTCAGGAATATAATGAATCATACATAAATCCTTTGAGTTCATTATATATGTACCATTATCATCTTCAATAACTGGGTAATATTCACCTGGTCTTGTTTCTTCTACAAGATGATATTTGTATCTGCATGCATTAGAGCAGATTCCTTTATTGGCATCTCTTCCAAGCATATAATTTGAAATAAGACATCTTCCTGAATATGCAATACACATTGATCCGTGAACAAAGCTTTCAATTTCACAGCCCTCTGGGATATTTTCAGTTATCGTCTTAATTTCTCTGAATGTTAATTCTCTTGCAAGAACTATTCTCTTTATTCCAAGCTCATACCAGAACTTTGTTGCAACCCAGTTTACTGTATTAGCTTGAGTACTTAAATGAATTTCTAATTCTGGAGCAACTTCCTTAGCAATTGCTATTAATGACGGATCTGCGATTAAGACAGCATCTACTCCTATATCATATAATCCCTTGATGTATTCTCCCGCACCTTTTAAATCGTAGTTTCTAGCAAATACATTTAGCGTAACGTATACTTTCTTTCCTCTATCGTGACAATACTTTATACCTTCAATCATTTCTTCATTAGTGAAGTTATTTGAAAATGCTCTTAAGTTTAATTTTCCTCCACCTAGGTATACTGCATCCGCACCAAAGTCTATTGCTATTTTTAATTTTTCTAAATTTCCTGCGGGTGCTAAAATTTCGGGTTTCTTTTTCATGTGTTAATTACCTCCTCTTAGTTACTGCTATCCCATCTCCCATTGGTATAACTGATGTAATTAAATTTTCATCCTGTGTAACTAAATCTAAATATGTTCTCATTCTTTTTACTATTGTTATTTTTCTTCTCTTTACTAATTCCTGTGATGCAACCATCCCTCTAAATAGAACATTATCCGCCACAATTATACCATCTTCCTTTAAAAGTCTAAGACAGTGTGGTAAAAAGTGATTATAGTGTCCTTTTCCTGCATCCATGAATATAAGATCAAATTTGTCATCCAATCTTTCTAAAACTTCAAGACAGTCTCCCTGCTCGATCTTGATTTTATCTGTAAGATTAAATCTCTCTAAATTTATTTTAGCCATTTCTATCATATTTTCATCACGTTCAATTGTTATGATATCTGGCTCAGTACCTGCACTTTCGTACATAAGTATAGATGAAAAACCTACAGCTGTTCCGAGCTCCAGTATTTTTTTAGGCTTTTTCATACTTGTCATAAACTCTAAAAATACACCTGTTTCCTTTTGAACTATAGGTACTCCGTTTTCTCTTGCAAAGTCCTCTATTTCTTTTAATGTTCCAGTTCTTTCAGGAATCAGTCCTCTTATATAATCTTCCATATAATCATATGTAATTTTACTCAATTTTCTCTCCTCCAAAACTAGTATCCTAATTCTTTTTTCTTATCTAAGAAATCATCATAATTATTAGTAAAATAATGTGTTCCATCTTTCTGCAATATATAATATAAATAATCAGTATCTGCTGGAAGTAGAGCTGCTTTTATACATTCAATCCCTGGGCTTGCAATCGGCCCCATAGGTAAACCTGAATACTTATATGTATTATATGGAGAGTCAGCCTCCAGATGCCTGTTTAATACCACATCAACATGTTCTCCTAAAGCATATAATACAGTTGCATCTAACTGAAGCTTCATTCCCTTGTCAAGCCTGTTATAAATTACAGATGAAATTAAAGGTCTGTCAATATCAGCACTTGCTTCTTTTTCTATCATTGATGCAATATTAATTAACTTATCAATGTCTTCATTGTTTATGATAATGCCAGTTTCTTCTTCTACTTCTTTTATTACTGCATTAAATCTTTCAAGCATTTTATCTATTATATTATTTGCACTTGTTCCCTTTTCTATTAAATATGTCTCTGGATATAAAAACCCTTCTAAATTATATCTTCTTTTTTCATTAACTTCAACATACTCCGGCAATTCATGATTTTTTACAGCTTCAATAAACTGATTTTTACTACAAAAACCCTTTTCTTCCATGAGCTGCGCTATTTCATCTATGGAATACCCTTCAGGAATTGTTACCTTTACCATATTTACGTTATTAGAATCATCTTGAAGATCTTTTATTAATTCATCAAGATTTACATTAGAATCTATCTCATATATCCCTTCTTTAAGAGTAATTATCTGTTTATTTATGCTTAATTTTACTTTTATAAGAAGTTTATTTGATAATTTCCCCTGTTCATCTAATCTATTTAAGACATCGTAAAAGCCATCGCCCTCCTTTACCTCAATAGAAACTATATCATCATTACTCTTTAAAGGTTTACTTATAGCATTATTGTATAAAATAAAAAATGCTATAATCGCTATAAATACAATAAGAAGGCCCATGGTTCTCAACTTTTTAATTTTTATACTTGTTTTCATAAAAATTCTCCTATATGCAATAAAGTAAATAGCCTAAAAGACTATTTACTTTAATTATAGTTATTTTATTATAAATTTTAAATCATAAAAATTATTTTTTATTTCTACTTATCATTCTTCTTCTTTCAGCAGGATCTAAAACTCTTTTTCTCATTCTTATATTTTCTGGTGTAACTTCTACTAATTCATCTGAATTAATAAAATCTAAACATTGTTCTAGAGTCATTTCAAGTGGTGGAGTTAATTTTAGTGCATCATCTGCACCTGATGATCTTGTATTAGTAAGTTTTTTACCTTTACATACATTTATATCTATATCTTCTGCTCTTGCACATACTCCTACAACCATACCTGTATAAACTGGTACACCAGCTCCTATAAATAATTGCCCCTTATCTTGAGCATTGTATAGTCCGTAAGTTATTGAATCACCTGATTCGAATGCAACTATAGATCCTCTGTTTCTAGTTGGTATTTCACCCTTGTATTTTTCGTATCCTTCAAATACATGGTTCATTATTCCGTTACCTTTAGTATCAGTCATGAATTCATTTCTAAATCCTATAAGACCTCTTGCAGGAATTCTGAATTCTAATCTTGTATAGCCATTAACTGCTGATGTCATATTAACCATTTCAGCTTTTCTTGGTCCAAGTTTTTCCATTACAGGTCCCATAAATTCTTCTGGAACGTCAATTGTTAAGTATTCAATTGGCTCTTCTTTTTGACCATTTTCTTCTTTAAATATAACACTTGCTTTTGAAACTTGGAATTCATATCCTTCTCTTCTCATTGTTTCAATTAATACTGAAAGATGAAGTTCTCCTCTTCCTGAAACTTCGAAACAATCTGGAGTTATTTCTTTAACTCTTAAACTTACGTTTGTTTCTAATTCCTTCATTAATCTGTCTCTTAAATGTCTAGAAGTAACATATTCTCCTTCTTTACCTGCAAATGGTGAATCATTAACCATAAAGTTCATGTTAAGAGTTGGTTCATCAATATGTACAAATGGCAATGCTTCTGGAGCACTTGAATCTGCAATTGTTTCACCTATGTTTGCATCAAGTACACCACTTACTGCAACAATATCTCCCATTCCAGCTTCTTCAACTTCAACTCTCTTTAATCCGTCATAAGTGAATACAGCAGTAATTTTATAATTTGAAGTACTTCCATCATTTCTAACTAAAGAAACATTTTGGTTCTTTCTAACTTTACCTCTGTGAATCTTACCTATAGCGATCTTACCAACGAATGCATTTGTATCTAATGTAGTTACAAGCATTTGGAATGGTTCATCCATGTATCCTTCTGGCGCTGAAACATGCTTTAATATTGTTTCAAAGATTGGAGTCATGTCTGCATTTGTATCTTCAACATTATATCTTGCAAATCCTTCTCTTGCTGAAGCATATACTATTGGGAAGTCTAATTGATCATCATTAGCTCCAAGTTCAACGAATAAATCGAAAACTTCATCTATTACTTCTGCTGGTCTAGCATCTGGCTTATCTATCTTATTGATTATAACGATTGGTTTTAATCCTAATTCTAATGATTTCTTAAGAACGAATTTAGTTTGTGGCATTGGACCTTCATAAGAGTCAACTACTAATAAAACTGAGTCAACCATCTTAAGTACACGTTCAACTTCTCCACCGAAATCAGCATGTCCTGGAGTATCTACGATATTGATTTTTACTCCATCATGCATTACAGCTGTATTCTTTGAAAGAATTGTGATTCCTCTTTCTTTTTCTAAGTCGTTAGAATCCATTACTCTTTCTTGAACCTTTTCATTACTTCTGAAAATATTACTTTGCTTTAATAATGCATCAACTAAAGTAGTCTTACCATGGTCAACGTGGGCTATGATAGCAATATTTCTAATATCTTCTCTTTTCATTAATTCCATTTTAATTCCTCCAAACAGTATTTATACTGTGAATTTTCTATTTATTAGTTTATATCTAACCAGAGTTATAAACAAGTAAAAATTAAAGTATATCTTGTAAATAAGTTCTTATAAGGCTTATAATTTAACATTCATACAAATATATAATTTCTAGCTTAAATAATCCTGTTACTATGTAAATGTAAACCTATAACTGTTTTTTTCCAAAAGAAAATTGGATACACAAAGTATCCAATTTCCTACGTAACTATACTTAATATTACTCTTTTCATCATAAAAAGTCAAGCATATTCAAATTTATGAATAAACATTTTATAATTAAAATTCCATTATAATAGGTAATATCATTGGCTTTCTCTTAGTCTTTTCATAAAGGAATTCCCTAAGTTCGTCCCTCATCTTAGACTTCAATGTTGCCCAGTCAGTTATCTGTCTTTCTTCACAATCCTTTAAGACAGATCTTACGATTTCTCTTGCTTCATCCATAAGACCCTCTGATTCCCTTACATAAACGAATCCTCTTGAGATTATGTCAGGTCCTGATACAACTTTACCAGTCTGTTTTTCTATAGTAACAACTACTGTTAAAATACCATCTTGAGATAAGTGCTTTCTATCTCTTAATACTATATTTCCGACATCTCCAACTCCTAATCCGTCAACAAAGACTTGGCCCGAAGTTACGCTGCCGTTTTTCTTGATATAATTACGAGTTACTTCGATCACATCGCCATTTTCACATATAACTAAATTCTTTTCTGGAAGACCAAGCTCCATAGCTAATTCGCCATGCTTCTTAAGATGTCTATATTCTCCATGAACTGGAATAAAGAATTTAGGTTTTACTAAAGCCTGCATAAGCTTTAATTCTTCTTGGCACGCATGACCTGATACGTGAATCTTTTCTACTGAGTCATATATTACTTCTGCACCTTTTTTAAATAACTGGTTAACTACTTTTGAAACAAACTTTTCATTACCAGGTATCGGAGTTGCTGAAATAATAACAGTATCTCCAGGAACTACAGTAATCTTTCTATGTTCTGATGCAGCCATTCTTGCAAGTGCCGACATCGGTTCACCCTGACTTCCAGTAGTTATGATAACCATTTTATCGTTTGGATATTTTCCTATCTGATCTATAGGAACTAACACATCCTTATCAGCTTCAAGATATCCAAGCTCAATTGCAACCTGAACAATGTTCTCCATACTTCTTCCAGATACTGATACTTTTTTATCATATTTCTGAGCAGCAGTAATTATCTGCTGTATTCTATGAACATTTGATGCAAATGTAGCTACTATTATTCTTCCAGTAGCCTTTCCAAATAATCTGTTGAATGTTTCTCCAACAACCTTTTCAGTCATAGTGTATCCTGGTCTTTCAACATTAGTTGAATCTGCCATCATAACTAAAACACCTTTTCTACCTATTTCAGCAAGTCTTGCAAAATCCATCATTTGTCCATCTATAGGAGTATAATCAATCTTAAAATCTCCTGTATGAAGTACAACACCAAGAGGAGTATGAATTGCAATAGCAACAGAATCTGCTATTGAGTGATTAGTTTTAATAAATTCAACTGATACACTGCTTAATTTTATTATATCCTTAGGCTTTACTCTTACTAATTCTGTTGAACCTAGTAAACCGTGCTCTTTAAGCTTTGTTTCAACAATTCCAAGAGTAAGCTTTGTACCATATACAGGAACGTTTAATTGCTTTAATACATAAGGCAATGCTCCTATATGGTCCTCATGTCCATGAGTTAAAAATATTCCTTTAATTTTTTCCGAATTCTTAAGAAGATATGAAATATCTGGTATTACTATATCTATTCCAAACATATCGTCATCAGGAAACTTCAAACCACAGTCTATAATTACAATATCTTCTTTATATTCTATAGCTGTAATGTTTTTCCCAATTTCATTTATACCGCCAAGAGGAATTATCTTAATCTTCGCTCTTTCATTTTTCATATTTCCCCTCCTTTTCCTATATTTTATTTATAAACAAAGGTCCTTTTATTGTAAAAGTCCTTTTATTCATCATGTTGTTTAACTTGACACTCTTCACATATTCCATAAAACTTTACACTATGGTCAAGTATCTTAAATTTGTAGTCATTTTCTATATTGCTTTCAAGGTCTTCTAATAAATCATCTTGAACTTCCAATACCTTATGACATATATTACATATTAAATGATGATGTCTATGTGTTTCATTATAATGAACAATTTCATATCTGCTGCATCCATCATTTAAATCAAGTCTTGATATAACATTTAATTCTTCAAGAAGGAGAATTGTTCTGTAAACTGTAGCCAGGCCTATTTCTGGACAGTCCTTTTTAACTTCATCATATATTTCTTCTGCTGTCAAATGTTTACCCTCATTTTTAATGATTGTATCAACAATTGATCTTCTCTGAGGAGTTAATTTATAACCCTTTTTCTTTAAGTCTTCCTTTAAGGCATTCATATCAATTAAATTTGATTCCTGCATAATAACACCTCACTTTCTCATTTCTAGCAGATTTTAATACCTGCAATTAAATTTTTTGTTTAATTATTCTTCAAACAGACCCTCTTCGCCCATTAAAGTATTATATGTTTCTAATACCATTTCAAATTCATCATCATCGTCTTCTAATGCTAAGAATACTTCGCTGCCGTCTTCTTCTTTGAAGATCTTAAATGCATATGCTTCATCAGTTTCTTCAAAAGCAGGTGTTGCAATTATATATTGTCCTTTTAATTTTTCAATTTCAAAGTATATAATAACCTCAAACTTAACATCATTTCCATTTTCATCTGGTATATATACGTATTTTGCGTCCTTATCCATAAATATTTTCCTTTCTTTCTTTAATTTATATATTAATTCTCTTCATATTTTTCATCAAGAGATTATTTTCAAATTTATTATTATCATATCTTTAAAAATTTATATAAAAACAATTACATAAGAATTGTTCCTTTAAATAATATTATAGTTATTTAGGAATAAAATTAAATCTGTCTAGATATCATATCTAGATATCCCTGCAATATGTAAGTTGATGCAACTTTATCAACTATCTTTTTTCTTTTATTTCTTGATAAATCAGCTTCAAGCATTGCTTTATGTGCTGCTACTGTTGTTAAGCGTTCGTCCCAGAACTTAACTTCTATCTTTAATTCTTCTTCAATCAGCTTTCCAAATGCCATTGCTAATTCTCCTGATGGTCCTATTGTTCCATTCATATTTTTGGGAAGCCCTAAAACTATTGTTTCTACCTTATAATCATCACAGATTTTTCTTAAATCTTCTATGTCTTTTTCTTTATTGCTTCTTCTTATAGTTGTTAGTCCCTGAGCTGTAAATCCTAGCGGATCACTTATAGCTACTCCTATTGTTTTCTGTCCTAAATCTAAACCTAGTATTCTTTTCAAATCTACACCTCTTAAAAATTAAGAGTGCCCGCTATTTTACGGGCACTCTTCTACTTTATCTCCAAATAAGATTTTATTACTTCTTCTAGTATGTCATCTCTTTCGAGTTTTCTTACTAAAGCCCTTGCTCCGTTGTAATTAGTGATGTAAGTAGGGTCTCCTGAAATCAAATATCCGACTAATTGATTTATAGGATTATATCCTTTTTCCTGTAATGAATTATAAACCTCTGATAAAATAGACTTTGTAAGAGCTTCTTTATTCTTACTTAAATCAAACTGCATTGTTGCCTCAATATTATTACTCATAACGCGCTGCTAAACTGCAACTCACCCCCTTACGTATATTCTAAGGAAACCATATCCATTATTTATTATTAACCTTACGATTAAAATTTATACACTGAATCTTTACTTAGATTATACTCTAATTTGAATAAAAAGTATACTATTTTGCTAAACTTTCAACTATTTTATAAGATTCTTGAATAGCATCATTGATTTTTTCTGGAAGCTTACCACCAGCCTGAGCCATGTCTGGTCTTCCACCTCCGCCTCCGCCAAGGATAGATGAAACTTCTTTAATAAGCTTACCACAATGTGCTCCTTTTGCTACTGCATCTTTGCTTGCCATAGCACAGATTATTACTTTTCCATTATTCGCACTCATAAGTAAAACAATGCTGTTTTCAACTTTATCTCTTACTTTTTCGCAGACATCTCTTAATGTATCACTATCAACATCTTTTAATTCGTAAGATACAACATTTATTCCCTTTACTTCTTTACTACTAGCAATTACATCATCTAATCCCATAGTTGCAAATTTAGCTTTTAATGCCGCAATCTCTTTTTCTTTTTCTTTTATTTCTTTTAAGTTTTGTTCAATCTTAGCTGTAATTTCTTTTTGAGAACATTTTAATTTTCCACATGCTTCTTTTAAAAGTTCTTCTTTTTCATTTACAAATTTAACAGCTTCTTTTCCTGTTACAGCTTCTATTCTTCTTGTACCAGCAGCTATTCCACTTTCAGATACAATTTTAAATAATCCTATCTTACCAGTATTATCTATATGTGTACCACCACATAATTCCTTTGAATATTCCCCTGCTGAAACAACTCTTACCTTATCGCCATATTTATCATCAAATATACCAATTGCTCCGCTGTTTTTAGCCTCATTTAAATCCATTATTTCAGTGATTACCGGTGTAACACTTGTAATAGCTTCATTAACTAAATCTTCAACCTTTATGATTTCTTCTTCAGTTAATCCTTCAAAGTGAGAAAAGTCAAATCTTAATCTTTCATCAGTAACTAATGAACCAGCCTGATGTACGTGTGAACCAAGAACTTTTACTAACGCTCTGTCTAAAAGGTGAGTAGCAGTATGGTTCTTTCTTATTCTTTCACGTCTTTCCTTATCTACTTCTAAAGTAACAGTGTCATTAACTTTTACTTCACCAGATAATACTTCAACAAAGTGAACTATCTTTCCACCAATGTTCTTCTTAGTATCTACAACTTTAGCTTTGAAGCTGTCATTGAAAATAAATCCAGTGTCTCCGATTTGTCCACCCATTTCAGCGTAGAATGGAGTTACATCAGTAACTAGTATACCCTTATTTCCTTCTGTTAATGAATGTGCAAATTCTTCACCATCGATTAATACTTCAACTTTTCCTTTTAATTCATCGTTTTCGTATCCATCAAATTCTGTTTCAACTTCTGCACTTATAGCATCTGAAGTCTTAACATCTGCTCCCATGTAGTTAGAAACTTTTCTTGCGCTTCTAGCTCTTTCTCTTTGAATCTTCATTTCCTCATGGAATGAATCTTCATCTAAAGAAAATCCTTCATCTTCTAATATTTCTTTTGTAAGTTCCATTGGGAATCCAAAAGTATCATATAATTTGAATCCATCTGCACCGCTAAGAACTTTTTCATTTTTTTCTTTTAATTCAGCAATAAATCCATTTAATATTTCTATACCTGCATCTAAAGTTTCTCTGAATTTATCTTCTTCTATCTTGATTACTTTCTTGATGTATTCCTTCTTAGTTTCTAATTCTGGATATGCATCCTTTGAATCTCTTATTACAACATCACATAAGTTGCAAAGGAATGCATCTTTTATACCTAAAGTCTTTCCATGTCTAGCAGCTCTTCTAAGAAGTCTTCTTAATACATATCCTCTTCCTTCATTTGATGGCATTATATCATCAGAAATCATGAATGTTATAGATCTGATATGGTCAGTTATTAATCTTAATGATACATCAGTCTTGTAGCTTTCACCATATTTAACTCCTGCAAGTCTTGCAACTTCATTTAATATGTTTTCTAATGTGTCTATTTCAAATATGCTGTTTTTACCCTGCATTACAACAGCAAGTCTTTCAAGACCCATTCCTGTATCTATATTAGTGCTTGCAAGTTTTTCGTAGTTTCCTTTTCCATCACCATCAAATTGAGTGAATACAAGGTTCCATACTTCTATGATCTTGTCTGCATCTGATAATTCAACAAATTCATCAGCATTCTTAGGAACTTCTTCAGTTCTGCTGAAGTGGACTTCTGTACAAGGACCACAAGGACCAGCTCCGTGTTCCCAGAAGTTATCTTCTTTTCCTAATCTGAATATGTGGCTCTTATCTACATCTGTAAGAGTAGTCCAGTATTCATAAGCTTCATCATCATCTAAATATATTGTTACATATAACTTTTCCTTTGGCATTTCTAAAACCTCTGTTAAGAACTCCCAAGCCCATGGAATAACTTCCTTCTTAAAGTAATCTCCAAATGAGAAGTTTCCAAGCATTTCAAAGAATGTACCATGTCTGCTTGTAATACCTACGTTTTCAATATCTCCAGTTCTTACACACTTCTGACAAGTAGTAACTCTTCTTCTTGGCGGTTCCTGTAAACCTGTGAAATAAGGCTTTAGTGGTGCCATACCTGCATTTATTAATAATAAACTCTTATCATTTTTTGGTACTAATGAGAAGCTATCCATCTTCAAATGTCCCTTACTTTCGAAGAACTTTAAGTAAGCATCTCTTAAATCATTTGTCTTTGTAAATTTCATAAGTTATTCCTCCATTTATTAATTTATCTCCGAATTACCAGTCTTAACGACATCATACCGGATAAAGATAAGTTAATCTTCTGCATAACACAATAAAACTCTGTCATAGCATTAATTATACATTATCATTGTCTCATTTTCATGTTAAAAATAAAAAAAGCCCTCTCCCTGTAGAATAAGGGACGAAAGCTAAATTTCCGCGGTACCACCCTAATTATGTATAAAGATATACATCACTTAGTAAAGTTATAGCTCCTAGGCAGCTTCAAAATACTATAGCAAGAAGTTTTCACCAGCCACTTCCTCTCTAAATATCTATGAGTAATCCTACTTTTCCTATTCATCGCTTAATATATGTTATTTCAAAAAAATTATATTTCATATACATAATTATGTCAATATGTATACCTTTATATGCAGGGCTTTATCCTTATTTTTTCTTAAACTTTTTTCTCAAACTCTTTGCTCAGGCTTAAAATAAATAATAGTTGATATCATCGTAAAGTACTTTAATTACAACAGCCATAGGGACAACCAGTATCATTCCTATGAAACCTCCAAACTTGTCACCTATAAGAAGTAAAATTATTATTACAAAAGGATGTATTTCAGTACTATCTCCAGTTATTTTTGGGGATAGTATATTGCCTTCAATCTGCTGTATTATAATCATCCCTATAAGAACCCACAAAGCCTTTCCTGGCGACATCATCAATGCTATAAGAACTGCAGGTAAGATACCAAAAACAGGTCCGAAATACGGTATTATATTGAACAAAGCATTTAAAAGCGCAATCCACAAAGGAAATTTTACACTTAAGGCTATTAACAGGATAAAAGTCAGAATACCTATTATTCCGCACAAATAAAGCTGACTTGATATATATCTTTTTAGGACCTTATTTATATCAAAAACTATCTTGTTTATAACTTCTCTTTTATCTGTTGGAAAAACAAGCATCATCCTTGAAAATATCCTGTCACTATCACACATAAAATAATAAATCATTACAGGCATTACAGCTAAAGATACTATTTTTGAACTTATCTTTAATATATTATCTAATAAATCTGCTGAAAATTTTAGCCATAGACTGCTTCCCTTTTCCATAATTGAATTATAAAGAGAATCTAATACAGGAATATCATTCAAATTAAATTTTTCTGCAATATCCTTATAAAAATCTGCTACATTATCGAATATATCTCCCGCTGACGATAATTCTTCAACAAAACTAGGTAAAATTACAGCAGCTCCTCCAAATATTATTCCTGCAACTATTAAAATTACTATTACTGAAGCTGCTTTTCCATTAATCTTTAATTTTCTCATAAAAAACTCTTTAGATGGATTCAAAACATATGAAAGAGCAAAAGAAATAAAGACAATGTCTACGATTTCTCTAATTGATGAACTAAATACATATAACAAAACAACACTTATACAAATTATAATAACAGTTATCAGTAATATTTTCGATTTATACATTTGAGCATTCATTTTTATTCTCCATATTATGAGGCATTGTCTTAAACATCACATTATTCTTTCCTGTATAAAGTATGTACTCATCTCCAAGAACACACTGTTCAAGAAGAAGTATTTCTTTTCCTTTTATAAGTCTGTCAATAAGCCCCGAACTTATTACGATACCTTTAATGCTGTAATTATAATCATCTATTATGATATCTTCAAGAACTCCTTTTATAGAACCATTAATATCTATAACCTCCATATTCTTTAGGGATTTGAATCCTAATCCATTACCATGCTTTTCTTTAAATACTATAATATCTCTGCCTATTTCGATGACATCATCAATGTCAATATAATTCATTTTTGAAAATAAACCTGAAGCTGAACATTTAAACCCTGTTATTTTCCTATTATAAAAATCTATATATATGTCTTCAATAACACCAAGCCGCTTTCCTTCACTGCTATATATATTTTTTAAGTAGAAATCTTTGCTTTTAAGCATAACATGCACATCCTCATTTAAATTATGATTATATATTCCCCATTATAAGGAAAATAATTCTACTTTTTTATAGTTTTCTATAATTTAAAAGAGCTTTCTATTTTAAATATCCTAAGATATCTAAATAGAAAGCTCTTATATCAATATTAAAGTATGCTTTCGATTATTCCACCGCCAACAACAACTTCATTATCGTAGAATACAACAGACTGGCCTTTAGTTATGGCTCTCTGTTTATCCTTAAATGATACCTTTACTTTTCCATTTTCCATTGGATAAAGTACAGCATCTGCTGGTTTTGCAGAATATCTTATCTTTGCCTGAACGTTCAGTTCTCCCTCTAGCTTATCAAAAGGAATGAAATTAACATCAGTAGCAATTAAATCATTCTTAAATATTTCATCTTCAGATCCTATTATGACTTCATTAGTCTTAGCATTTATTCCAGTAACGAATACTGGTCTTCCAAGAGCTAATCCAAGTCCTTTTCTCTGACCTATAGTATAGTAGACGATACCCTTATGCTTTCCAAGAACATTTCCTTCTTTATCAACGAAATTACCTGGTTTTACTCTGTTAGGTCTTGCTTCTGAAATATACTTTCCATGATTATTATCTGAAATAAAGCATATTTCTTCACTATCCTTTTTATTATGTACAGCTAATCCAATTTCTTTAGCTATTTCTCTTATTCTTGTTTTTTCATAATCTCCACAAGGCATTAAAGTATGAGCTAACTGATCCTGTGTAAAATTATATAAAGCATATGTCTGATCTTTTGAATCATCTTCTGATCTTATAAGAAGATATCTTCCATCACGTTCTTCTATTTTTGCATAATGTCCTGTTGCAACATAATCTGCGCCAATTCCTCGAGCTCTTCTTAAAAGTTCATCAAACTTAAGATGCTTGTTACATTCAATACATGGATTTGGAGTTCTTCCATCAATATATTCCTGTATAAATGGTTCAATAACCTTCTCTTTGAAATAGTCTCTAAAATTTAAAACATAAAAAGGTATGTCTAGCTTATCACACACTCTTCTTGCATCTTCAACAGCTGAAAGTGAACAGCATCCGCCTTCTCTTTCTTCAAATTCCTTATCTTCCTGCCAAATCTGCATTGTAGCACCAATGACTTCATATCCCTGTTGTTTTAAAAGATATGCAGCAACGGAGCTATCTACTCCACCGCTCATACCTATTAAAACCTTTTTCTTACCACTCAATCTTACTCATCTCCATGAACCATGTTGTGTAATTCATCATGATCATGTTCTTCCATTGGCTGTACTTCTAATCCGTTTCTAGCTCTATAATCATTGATTGCTTTGTGAATAGCTTCTTCTGCAAGTACTGAACAATGCATTTTCACTGGTGGAAGTCCATCTAAAGCTTCTGCAACTGCTTTGTTGCTTAATTCCCAAGCTTCATCTAAAGTTTTTCCTTTTATCATTTCAGTTGCCATTGATGATGATGCAATTGCTGATCCGCATCCAAAAGTCTTGAACTTAACATCTTTGATTATGTTATCTTCAACCTTTAAGTATATCTTCATAATATCTCCGCATTTAGCGTTCCCTACTTCTCCTACTCCGTTAGCATCTTCTATTTCTCCAACATTTCTTGGATTTTGGAAATGGTCCATTACTTTATCTGTATATATCATAATTAATTTTCTCCCTTCTTAATAAAGTCATCCCATAATGGTGACATATTTCTTAATCTTTCTATTATAGGTGGTGTAACTTCTATTACATAATCCACATCTTCTTCTGTAGATCCTGCACCTAATGTAAGTCTTAATGATCCATGAGCTAATTCATGCGGAAGACCTATTGCAAGAAGTACATGTGATGGATCAAGAGATCCTGATGTACAAGCGCTTCCGCTTGATGCACATACACCCTTGAAATCTAATGAAAGTAAAATTGATTCACCTTCAATAAATCTAAATCTTACATTTACGTTCCCTGGAAGTCTCTTATCTCCTCTTGGTCCGTTTAATTCTGTATATGGAATCTTTAAAAGTCCATCTATTAATCTATCTCTTAATGCACTCATCTTAGCCATATGTTCTTCTAAGTTTGAAGTAGCAAGTTCCATTGCCTTACCTAAGCCAACAATTCCTGCAATGTTTTCAGTTCCGGCTCTTCTGTTCTTTTCCTGAGCACCACCGTGGATTAAGTTATCAATCTTGATGCCTTTTCTGATGTAAAGAACTCCGATACCCTTTGGTCCATAAATCTTATGTCCAGCTAAAGATAACATATCTATGTTCATATCTTTAACATCTACTGGTACATTTCCTACTGCTTGAACTGCATCTGTATGGAAGAATACTTTCTTTTCCTTACATATTGCACCAATTTCTTTTATTGGCTGAATAGTTCCAATTTCGTTATTTGCAAACATTATTGATACTAATATTGTCTTATCTGTTATTGCATTTCTTAAATCATCTAAATTAATAAAACCTTCACTATCAACATCTAAGTATGTAACTTCAAATCCGTTCTTTTCTAAATACTCACATGTATGAAGAACTGCATGATGTTCTATTTTAGTTGTTATTATGTGATTTCCTTTATTTTTATGAGCTGATGCAATGCCTTTTATTGCCCAGTTATCTGCTTCTGATCCACCGCCTGTAAAGTAAACTTCATCAGGAAGACAGTTTAATCCCTTTGCAACCTTTTCTCTTGCAGCATCTATAGCTCTCTTTGTTTCTCTTGATATTCCATAAAACGAAGATGGATTTCCAAATTTTTGTGTAAAATATGGCATCATTTCTTCTAGTACTTCAGGCTTAACATAAGTTGTTGCTGCATAATCCATATATACGTTCTTCATTATATTATTCACACTCCTCTATTATCTTTATCTTACCGCTTTCTTTCTTTAATCTTTCATAGTTATCAACTATATCCTGTAATGAAATAGAGTTCATAACATCATCTATACTGCTTTTTATCTTTTCCCATACAAATTTAGTTGCACAGCTATGTTCACTATCACAAGCATATCCATCTATACAATCAGCAATTTCTATTGGACCTTCTAATATAGTCATAATATCGCCAACAGTTATTTCACTTGGGGCTTTACACAAAACATACCCACCCTGTGCTCCTCGTATACTACGTATTACATTTGCACGTCTTAAAGGGCTGAAAAGCTGCTCTAAATAATATTCAGAAAGATTCTGCTCTTTCGATATTGTCTTTATTGAAATAGGGGCACCTCCATAGTGAGCTGCAAGTTCTGCCATTGCTCTTACTCCATATCTACCTTTTGTTGATAATTTCATAATCTCACCCCTTATATTTAATCTTATTTCATTTATATCTTATCAAAATACTCGGTTATTGTCAAACCTAACTTTTTTGGTTAACTTTATCGATTAACAATCAACAGTTTTGCTCTATTTTCTACGAAATATCTAGAAAATATATTTTCAAAAATCTCCTCCAGAGATTTTTTCATTAATTGTTAACTGATATCTGTTAACTCTTAACTATTATATCATCTTATATTAGTTTGCATAGATTTTTTTTATTTATTATAACTTTATATTTTTCCAATAATTCTTAATGCTCTTTTCGTATTTATTATTTTGTTCTTCATAATATTTTCTACCAGTCAATTCTTTTGGCATATATTCCTGTTTTACATAATGATTTTCATAATCATGAGGATATTTATATCCTCCAGCTCCAAGCTTTGCTGCTCCGCTGTAATGAGCATCCTTTAAATGCATTGGAACATCTCCAAAATTCATTCTTTCAAGATCAGACATTGCATTGCTTATAGCTAAATATGCACTATTTGATTTTGGAAGGGTAGCTAAATATATTACCATTTCAGATAATATTATTCCCGCTTCTGGAAGCCCCGTTTTTAGTACTAGTTCAATTCCAGAATTAATTATACTCAATGCATTTGGTACTGCAAGCCCTATGTCTTCTGCTGCAATCACTCCTATCCTTCTTACAATTGCAGCTAGGTCTCCCCCTTTTATAAGTCTTGCAAGATAATGAACAGCTGCATCAGCATCACTTCCCCTTATACTCTTTTGAAGAGCACTGAGCAGATTATAAAATTCATCTCCACTGCTGTCAGCCCTCATATTAGACTGACCTAAACTCTCTATATATTCTTCACTTATTTCCCTTACATGCTTAACTTGAGAATTTATTGCAAGTTCCAGAATGTTATATGATTTTCTATAATCGCCTTGAGATATTTCCGCAATATACTTTAATGCATCCTTAGTATATTCTATATGAATACCTTCATCAATTAATTTTTTCAATGATCTTTCAAGTCCTATTATTATATCATCTGTCATCAAAGGCTTGAATGAAAAAATATTGCATCTGCTTATAATCGCTTTGTGTATTACAAAATATGGATTTTCAGTAGTACTTGCAATCAGAGTTATTCTTCCATCTTCAATAAATTCAAGAAGTGCCTGCTGCTGCTTCTTATTAAAATGCTGAAGTTCATCTATATAAAGCACAACACCACTGTAGCTTAATAAGTTATCCATATTATTTGTTATATCCTGTATATCTTTAACACTTGCAGTTGTTGCATTTAATTTATAGAACTTCTTATCTACATAATTTGCCATTATATTAGCAAGTGTTGTCTTACCTGTTCCAGGAGGGCCATAAAATATGCAGTTACATATATTCTTACTCTTAATTAAATTATATAGTGGTTTTCCTTCACTCATTATATGCTCCTGTCCTACAAAATCCTCTAACGATGAAGGTCTCATCAAATCTGCTAACGGTCTCATCTCTTTCACCTCTCTATCTATTATAATTGCCAAAAGTTAAATATGCCAATATACTTTTTTCAATTTAACTTTGATAGTTTTCATAAAATGAGTGCATATGAATTTAGGATATATTTTTTAAATTTAGTATCTTTTAAATTTAAGTGCCAAAAGAAAAAATCCCACTAGAATATCTATTCTAATAGGATTTTCCTACTATATTTATATGATGCAAAATCTTGTAGATACTTGAAATCATATAAGGTATCCGTCATTATTCTCTATCCAAACAAAGTTCTGTCACTTAAAGCATCTTCACCGTTGCCATTGGCCTTTTCAAACAATTCAAGAAGGCTGTTTGTATCCAGTTTTTCTTTTTCTTTACCTTTGACATCTACAAGAATTTCGCCTCTGTGCATCATGAAAAGTCTGTTTCCATTTTCAATTGCATGCTTAAGGTTGTGAGTAACCATAAGAGTTGTTATTCCACTTTCCCTTACTATCTTCCTTGTTATCTCCATAATCTTTTCAGATGTCTTTGGATCTAATGCTGCTGTATGCTCATCAAGTAATAGAAGCTTTGGTTTAGACATTACTGACATTAAAAGTGTAAGTGCCTGCCTCTGACCTCCTGATAAAAGCTGTACCTTATTATGAAGTTTATCTTCAAGCCCAAGATTTATTTCACTCACCATTTCCTTATAATAATCAATTCTCTTTTTGTTTATTCCAAGTCCAAATCCAAATCTCTTTCCTTTATTATCTGCAAGAGCTATATTTTCTAATATTGTCATATTAGGTGCTACACCCTTTGATGGATCTTGGAAAACCCTCCCTATGGACTTGCATCTTATATATTCTGGCTTATTTATAACTTCAGTTCCATCAAGAAGTATAGATCCTGAATCTGCCTGCAGTGTTCCTGATATCATATTTAGGAGTGTTGATTTTCCTGCTCCATTAGAACCTATTATGCTTACAAAATCACCATCATTAACTTCTAAAGATAATTTATCAAATACCCTGTTTTCATTTATAGTGTTAGGATTAAACACTTTGGATAGTTGTGTCACTTTTAACATTTCCCTCGGCACCACCTTCTATAAGTTTTTTCTTTTTAAGTTTAAATACGCCGTTATTAGAACATAGTGCTATAACTACTATCACTGCTGTCATAAGCTTTAAGTCATTAGCTGTTAATCCTACTACAGCTCCATATTTTAATACTATAGCAATTGCACCTTTATATATGATTGCCCCTATAATAGAAAGTGTAGTTGCTTTTATGAAGGATATTCTTTCAAATAAAGAAGTTCCTATTATTACAGCTGCAAGTCCCATTACAACAGTACCTGTACCCATCCCAACATCAGCAAATCCCTGATATTGTGCTGTAATTGCTCCAGCTGTGGCTGCAAGTGCATTACTTATAAGGAGTCCTAATACTTTTATAAAGTCCTTATTGACGCCCAAAGAAGATACAACCTGTTCATTATCTCCTACTGCAATAAGAAGGAATCCTGATTTTGTTTTTAGATATAAATCAAGAAGAATTTTTACAATGATCAATGCTGCTGCAATAATTACTATTGCAGGTACATTTAATTTAAAAATATTATCTACATTAAATAAAGGAACATTTGCCTTCCCCATTATTCTTAAGTTTATTGAATATAAGCCTATCATCATAAGTATTCCGGCCATTAAATTATCAATCTTTAATTTAACATGCAAGATTCCTGTAAGTGTTCCTGCAAGAGCTCCTCCAGCAGCTGCTACAAGTATGCTCACCCATGGATTTACTCCCTTTACTAGGAGTGCTGCACTTATAGCAGCCCCCATTGGGAATGTCCCATCAACAGACATATCCGGAAAATCCAATATCTTATATGTTATATAAACTGCAATTGCTACAATGGAGAATAATAGTCCCTGTTCTAAAATATTTATTAAAACATCCACTATTCTACTCCTCCTGTAACCTTCTTAGCATCCTTAAGTATATCTTCTGGAATAGTTACTCCAAGTTTTTCTGCAATATCAGTATTTATGGTAAATGCCATTTCACTCAATGTTGTTATTTCAATATCTGAAGGTTTCTTTCCTTCTAATATATCAACTGCTTTATAACCAGCTTCTTTCCCTAATTTATAATAATCAATACCTATAGTTGCAAGTCCACCTTTAGTTACTACTGCTTCTTCAGCACCTATTATTGGCTTTTTAGCATCTAAGCATAACTTTCCAACTAAACTGTATGCAGAAGCTACTGTGTTGTCAGTTGGAGTATATAAAACATCCATTTCGTTTAATGCACTTGCAAGATTTTGATTGATTTCATTTACGTTAGTTACACCTACTTCTTTTACAGCTAATCCTTCTTTTTCTGCTGCTGCTTTTAATTCTTCTACCTGAATAACTGAATTTGTTTCTGATGTATTATAAATTACTCCAACTGTCTTTGTATCTGGAAGTAACTGTTTTAATAACTTCATCTGATCATCTACTGGAACCTTATCAGATGTACCTGTAACATTTGTACCTGAACTCTTCCAGTCCTTTGCGATCTCAGCTGCTACCGGATCTGTAACTGCTGTAAAAACAATCGGAATATCCTTTGTTGAATTATAAGCTGCCTGAGCTGCCGGTGTTGCTATAGCAAAAATCAGATCTTTCTTGCTATCTGCAAACTGTTTTGTTATAGTTTGAGCATTTGCCTGTTCTCCCTGTGCATTCTGTTGATCTATACTTATATTTTTACCATCTTCATAACCTTTTTCTTTTAATGCATCTACAAACCCATTGTTAGCTGAATCTAATGCATCATGCTGCACAAGCTGAACTATTCCGATATTTTTTACCCCTTCACTACTGCCAGTACTTGTACTACCTGTTCCAGCACTACTACCACAACCAATTAATGAAGTCCCTATTATTGCTGCTACAATAAGTGCCCCTAATTTTTTCTTTCCTACCATAATTCCATCCTCCTAATATATGCTGTCGCTCTAATTTTTTACATCATCCCACAAAAATAATCTCGTAATTATATACTTATATTTATGTTATTACTTCAATCAAATTGACAACAATTTATTAATTTATTAATTTATATTATCATAATTTAAATTTTCTGTAAAGTTTTATCTATTATGTATTAAAATGTTTTTTGTTTTTTTTACACATATTATACATAATATGTCGAAGAAAAAGAGACTTTAAAATTTTAAAGTCTCTTTTTGTATATTATCAAATTTTTTCTTAAAGCCTATTGATATTACTATTATTTAACCTAAATTGAAATGTTACTATATGATCATTTATGCTGATAAATTAATATAGTATCCTTGTATATAAAGACTGTAATCCCTTTGAATTTCCATCTTCAAAATATTCTGTTTATCCAGGAAGACATCTGTGCCCTATACCTATAACAACTTCATCTAAATGAAGCAGTCCTATGCTAAGGAATATGCATACAGAAATATGCTCTCCACCTCTTGCAATACCTATTTTACCACCTACATTTAATCCATTTGCTCTGTTACTCACCTGGATTATTGCATCTCTTGCGGCTCCTATAACTGCACCTTCATGAAGATGTTCTTCTCGTATAAGACCATTTCTCTTAGATGCCACAAGAGCACTTTCAAGAATTTTTGAAATAGAAGAATTTATATTTCCTCCTACGTTTACTGCTGTTACCTTTATGCCATGTTGCCCATACATTTTTTTTAACTGGCCTTCTTCTTCTCTATCGCATATAGCCATCTTTGTAGCTATTTTAGCAACTTTTGTACTATTACTCTCCATGCAAACCCTCTCCTAACATAAGAATTAGTACTGTTAAATCATATAAATATTGCCATACTTAATCAAAGTAAAAATAGTAAGTTTAACTGATAATAAACATCTACTCTGATAAAATAAGAACAATATGTTTAAATAAATTTTATAAAAACCTAACAGAACTAAGAATTTTAATTTGATTATATAACATTCGTTTTTAATTGTCAGTTTTATATTTTATAAATAATATCAATTTTTATCTATTTATATATATTATTTACTTTAATTTATAAAATTTTAAAGAGGTGTGATTATTAAAAAAATCACTTCCAACACAGAGAATATATCAATAATAATTTAATTTCAAAAGAGTGATTTTAAATCAAACTAAAATTTTAGAGACACTTAAAAGATAATTTAAAACTAACTTTTAAGTGTCTCTTATTAATAGAAATTTCCCATATTTCTGAATTTCTTATATCTTTCATCAATAAGACCTTCTAAATCCTTATCTTTAACTTTTGAAAGGAAATTCACAATACTATTTTTGATTTCCTCTGCAGTCTTTTGAGGATTTTTATGAGCACCGCCCTTAGGCTCTTTTATCATTTCATCAATTATGCCGAATCCTTTCAAGTCTTTAGCTGTAATCTTCATCACCTCAGCTGCTTCCTTAACCCTAGATGCATCCTTCCATAAAATAGATGCAAAACCTTCTGGGGAAAGAACTGAGTAAATAGAATGTTCAAGCATACAGATATTATCAGCAACCATAAGTGCTAAAGCTCCCCCGCTTCCACCTTCACCTGTAATTACAGACATGATTGGTGTTTTCAATCTGCTTAGTTCAAATAAATTATTGGCTATAGCCTGCCCCTGACCTCTTTCTTCAGCACCAAGGCCACAGAATGCTCCTGGTGTGTCTACAAAACATATGACAGGTCTCTTAAACTTTTCAGCCTGTTTCATGAGTCGTAAAGCCTTTCTGTATCCTTCTGGATTAGGCATTCCAAAATTCCTCTTAATATTTTCAGCTGTATTTGAACCTTTTGTAATAGCAATAACAGTAACGCTTATTCCATTTAAAGAACATATACCTCCAATTACTGCCTTATCATCACCAAAAGCCCTGTCTCCATGAAATTCAATAAAATCCTTAAAGATATTTTCAATATAGAACTTTCCTGTAGGTCTTTCTTTATGCCTTGCTATTTCAACGCTTTCCCAAGCTTCACTGCTTCCTTTAATAAATTCTTTATTCATAATTATTCACTCCATGTAATACAAGAATTTTATATATGCAAGTTCTAAGATCTTTTCTTTCCACTATAGCATCAACAAATCCTTTATCCAGCAAAAATTCTGCTTTCTGAAAATTATCAGGAAGAGTTTCTTTAATAGTATTTTCAATAACTCTTCTTCCTGCAAATCCTACAAGTGCATCAGGTTCACTCAAAATAATATCACCTTCCATTGCAAAACTTGCGGTTACTCCTCCTGTTGTCGGATCAGTTAAAACTGAAATATATAAAAGACCCTTTTCATCATGCTTTGCCAGTGCACTGCTTACTTTAGCCATCTGCATTAAAGAGAATATTCCCTCCTGCATTCTTGCCCCTCCTGATGTTGTAAATACAATCAAAGGAAGATTATTTTCTGTTGCATATTCTATAAGCCTTGTTAATTTTTCACCTACTACAGTTCCCATACTTCCCATCATAAAAAAGCTGTCCATTATTCCGCATGCTACCTTCAATCCATTTATTTCGCCTATTCCAGTAACAATAGCTTCAGAACTGCTTGTTTTCATGCTGCTCTTCTTAATCTTCTCGTCATACCCTTTAAAGTCAAGTGGATTTGTTGTTTTAAAATCACCCCACAATTCATTAAATGACTGCTTGTCAAGAAACATTCTGATTCTCTGCTTTGCATTAATTCTAAAATGATGATTACAATTAGGACATACATACTTATGATTTTCAAGATCATCCTGATATATCATTGCACTGCATTTATCACATTTAGTCCACATACCTGATGGAATATTAGGTTTTTCTTCTTTTTTTTCTTCACTTACTTTTAATACTGAAGGCTTTACAGTTGCGTACTGTCTTTTAACAAATAAATCCTTAAGCATTGTTCTTCACCATCTTTTCTGCTAAAAATGACGTATCATATTCTCCTCTTATGAATTCCTCTGTATCCAATATAGAGAGATCAAAATTTATGTTTGTATTTACACCGCCTACTGCAAATTCAGATAATGCTCTTCTCATCTTCACAATTGCTTCATTTCTGTCATTTCCATATGTTATTACCTTTGCAATCATGGAATCATAACAGTGTGGTATCTTATATCCGCAGTATATTGCTGAATCTATCCTTACACCCATTCCTCCTGGAACGCATAGTTCTTCAATTTTTCCAGGACATGGCCTGAAGTCATGATCCGGATCTTCAGCATTAACCCTGCATTCAATAGCATGGCCTTTAAGTTTTATATCATCCTGAGTAAATCTTAATTTTTCTCCTGATGCAATTCTTATCTGCTCTTTAACGATATCAATTCCAGTTATCATTTCTGTTATTGGATGTTCAACCTGTATTCTTGTATTCATTTCCATGAAATAAAAGTTGTTATCCTTATCAAATAAGAATTCTATTGTTCCTGCGTTTTTATAATCAACAGCAAGTGCTGCTCTCTTTGCTATTTCACCCATTTTATTTCTGAGTTCTTCAGTAAGCACATTAGAAGGAGCTTCTTCCAATACTTTCTGATTCTTTCTCTGCATTGAGCATTCTCTTTCACCAAGATGAATTACATTTCCATATTCATCAGCTAAAATCTGAAATTCTATATGTTTTGGCTTTTGAATAAATTTTTCAAGATACAAAGTATCATTTCCAAAACATGCTTTAGCTTCAGCTTTTGCAGTCTTGTATCCCATTAAGAATTCTTCATCATTAAAAGCAATTCTTATTCCTTTTCCTCCACCGCCTGCTGATGCTTTTATCATAATAGGATATCCTATTTCCTTTGCAAGTTCGAGAGCATGGTTTTCATCTCGAATCTCACCTTCATAGCCTGGAACCACAGGTACATCAGAAAACTTCATTATTTCCCTGGCTTTTGCCTTATCTCCAATAAAGTCGATAGTTTCGTAATCTGGCCCTATAAATTTTATATTACATTCCCTGCACATCTTTGCAAACTTGGAATTTTCAGATAAAAAACCAAATCCAGGATGTATTGCATCTGCTCCTGTCAAAACACATGCACTTAAAATGTTAGCCATATTTAAATAACTGTCTTTGGGCATTGCAGAACCAATGCATACAGCTTCATCAGCAAGCTGGGTATGAAGCGCTTCTTTATCTATATCAGAATATACTGCAACTGTGCTTATCCCCATTTCTCTGCACGCTCTTATTACTCTTACGGCAATTTCTCCTCTGTTTGCAATCAGTATCTTTTTAAACATATATTATCACCTATCCTATAGCAAATAATATTTCTGCTTCACAGGCTATCTTCCCATCTACAGTCGCTACACCTTTTCCAATTCCTATAGGCCCTTTGATCTTTACAATTTCACAATATAAATCAAGTCTGTCTCCAGGAACAACTTTATTTTTAAATCTTACCTTATTTGTTCCTGCAAATAATGGTGTTTTTCCTTTAAACTTTTCCATAGATAAAATAGCAACTGCACCGGCCTGAGCTAATGCCTCTATTTGTAATACTCCGGGCATGATTGGTTCTTCTGGATAATGTCCTTGAAAAAATGCCTCATTAGCCGAAAGATTCTTATATCCTTTAACATACATCTTATCTTCAATATCCATCTCAACTACCCTGTCTATCAATAACATAGGATATCTGTGAGGTAAAATTTCCTTTATTTCATTAATTTTAAGCATTAATTAAGCCTCCTTTATTTTGAATAATGGCTGTCCATATTCAACCATATCACCATCTTTGACCAGGCATTCAACTATTTCACCATTGTATTCACTTTCAATTTCATTCATGAGCTTCATAGCTTCAATTATGCATATTATTTTTCCTACAGATACTGTATCTCCTGGTTTAACAAATGCAGAAGCATCTGGTGAAGCTGCTGAATAAAACGTACCTACCATTGGAGATGTAATAACACTTAAATTACTGTCTTCAATCTTTTCTTCCTTAATTTCTTCCTTTTTTGTTTCCTTAACCACTTCTTTAACTACATCTTTAGATGATGGCTTTTCTATTTTTTCTACAGCAGGTTCAGAAATCTTTCCAGAATTAACATTGCTTCCAGCACTTTCTGCACTGCCCCTATTTAATGATTTATCCATTTTTATATGATTATTTCCATCTGATAATTCAAAAAAAGCCAAATCTGAAGAATCTATAAGTGTAATTAATTCTTTAATCTGTTCAAAATCCATAATATAACCTCCCAGGAGTTTCTACTTCCACTTCTTTAAAAGTAAAACTGCATTATGACCGCCAAAACCTAATGAATTTGTAAGCACATACTCTAAATCTTGTTTTCTTCCCACATTAGGAACATAGTCTAAATCAAGTCCTTCATCTTGTGTAGTATAGCCTATAGTTGGAGGTATGAATCCATCTTCCAAAGCCTTTGCACATATTATTGCTTCAATTGCACCTGCTGCACCTAAAAGATGTCCTGTCATTGACTTAGTTGAGGATACTGGAATTTTTGTGTCTTCTCCAAATACATTTTTTATTGCATTTGTTTCAAACTTATCATTTAACTGTGTTGAAGTTCCATGAGCATTTATATATGAAACCTTATCAGGTGTAATTCCACCTTCATTCAGTGCATCCTTAATTGCTTTTGAAGCTCCACTTCCATCTGGAACTGGCGATGTAATATGATATGCATCACAAGTCGAACCATATCCACAAATTTCTGCAATAATATTAGCACCTCTAGCCTCTGCATGTTCTAAGGATTCTATAACTAAAACACCGGCACCTTCACCCATTACAAATCCAGATCTATCCTTATCGAAAGGTATAGATGCCTTTTGTGGGTCATTGCATGTATTTAATGCTTTCATTCCATTGAATCCACCTATTCCTATTCTTGTTATAGGTGCTTCTGCTCCACCAGCAACCATTACATCTGCATATCCATGCTTAATTAATCTGAATGCATCTCCTATACTGTTTGTTCCAGTTGCACATGCTGTTACTACTGATGTACAAGGACCCTTAAAACCATATTTTATTGCAATATTACCTGCAACAAGATTAATTATTGCCATAGGTATAAAGAAAGGCGATACTCTCTTTGATTTACCATTTTCAAGCTTTATGCATTCTGTTTCAATGCTCTGAAGACCTCCGATTCCTGATCCTACAATAACTCCAATTCTTTCTAGATCCTCTTTTTCTAAATCTAATCCTGAACTTTCTATAGCTTCATGAGCTGCTGCAAGTCCAAGCTGTTCAAATCTATCAAGTCTCTTGCATTCCTTTTTTCCTATAATAGGTTCTGGATCAAATCCCTTTACTTCTCCAGCAACCTTAACGTCTAATAAATCCTTATCTATTAATGTTATATAATCTATTCCAAGCTTTCCTTCCTTGGCATTATTCCAAAATGTATCAACGTCATTCCCGATAGGAGTTAATGCTCCCATTCCTGTTATAACAACTCTTCTATCCATTTAATTTTCCTCCACTACATTAACATTCCGCCATCAACATGAATAACCTGTCCTGTAACATAGTCTGAACTTTCACTTGCAAGAAAAGCAACTACATCAGCAACATCTTCAGGCTTTCCAAGTTTTTTAAGTGGAATATTCTTTTTTATTTCATCTTTATATTTATCTCCAAGGACTTCAGTCATATCAGTTTCAATAAAACCAGGTGCTACAGCATTGACATTAATACCTCTAGCTCCTACTTCTTTTGCGAGAGATTTGGTCATTCCTATTACTCCTGCTTTAGATGCAGCATAATTTACCTGGCCTGCATTTCCTGAAATACCCACAACAGATGAAAGGTTTATTATCTTTCCATGCTTTTGTCTGACCATTATAGGAGTTATAGTCTTCAAACAATTAAATACTCCTTTTAAGTTTACATCTATAACCTTATCAAAGTCTTCTTCCTTCATTCTAAGTATCAATGTATCCTTGGTTATTCCTGCATTATTTACCATAATATCAATAGTTCCAAATTTTTCTTTTGCAGCTGCGACAAGATCTTCAACATCTTTTAATTTTGATATATCTCCTTTGACGCTTATAGCCTCAACACCCATATCCTTTATTTCTTTCTCAACTTCTAGCGCTTCTGCTTCGCTGCTTCTATAATTTAAAACTAAATTCGCTCCAAGAGATGCCATCTTTAAAGCAATTGCCCTTCCTATGCCTCTTGATGCACCTGTTACAAGTGCACATTTACCTTTTAGCATAAATTCTCCTCCTAAATTAAATATGTGTTAAATAATCTAACTGTAAATAATAACTTTTAATTTAAAAAATTTTATTAAAAAGATAATAATTCCAATATAAAATAAAAATTTTTTAACTTTTAAATTAAGCATTAAGTAGTGAAAGTGTATTATTTAATGAATCCATATCCTCAACATTTAACAATGTAGCTTTTCTATCTATTTTCTTAACAAACCCTCTTAAAGCTTTTCCAGGACCTACTTCTATAAATGTATCAACACCTTTTTGAAGCATGTCTCTTATAGTTTTTTCAAAAAGAACTGAAGATCTTATATGTCTCTTTAAAAGATCCCTTATATCATCATCTTCTTTATATGGCTCTCCCTTAACATTTGAATAAACTTCCTTTGTAAGAGGTTTGATATTTGCTTTTTTAATTGTGTTATAAAATTCTTCACTTGCTTCTTTTAGAAGTGAACTATGAAATGGACCGCTTACTTTAAGCATGATTCCTAGTCCTCCTAATTCCTTTGCAATTTTAACTGCCTCTTCTACTGCCTTAAATTCTCCTGATACTGATACCTGGCCAGGGCAGTTAAAATTAGCACCTTCTATAATGCCAAATTTTCCGGCTCTGTCTAATAACTCTTTTAATTTTTCATCATTTAATTTTAATATTGCTGCCATAGTCCCGAGGCCTTCTGGAAGCGCATTACCCATTATTCTTCCTCTTTCTTTTACTAGAAGTAATCCATCTTCCAATGAAAGAGCTCCTCCATTTATTAAAGCTGCATATTCACCTAAACTCAATCCTGCAGCATATTCTGCATCTATTCCATTTATCTCTAATGCTTTTAATGCCATGAGCGATGCTACTAATATTGTAGGCTGTGCATTTTCTGTTTCAGTAAGAAGATCCAATGGACCTTCAAACATCATTTGCTTTAATGGCATATTTAAAATTTTTTCACTAGAGTCTAATATTTCCTTACATTCTGGTATGTTTTCATATAATTCCTTTGCCATGCCAACAGTCTGTGCACCCTGACCTGGGAAAAGAAAAGCTATTTTCTTATTATTCATATCTGCCTCCAAAAAGCTTTAATCTTTCATCTGCGCCTGTAAATAATTCTTCTATTATTTCCTTTGCAGTCTGCTCTTTATTAACCAGCCCTGCAATCTGGCCTGACATAACTGAACCATTATCCACATCGCCATCGACAACAGCCTTTCTTAATGCACCTACACCCAGATTTTCCAATTCTTCCAAGCTGGCACCTTCCTTTTCCATCTTTATATAAGTTCTTGCCAGCTTATTTCTCAATACCCTTACTGGATGTCCTGTTGGTCTTCCAGTCACCTCAGTATCTATATCTTTAGCTTTTAATACTTTATCTTTATAATTCTGATGTACTGTACATTCTTTTGCTACAAGGAATCTTGTACCAACCTGAACTCCTTCTGCACCAAGCATAAATGATGCAGCAACTCCTCTTCCATCACCAATGCCACCAGCTGCAATAACAGGAATGCTTACAGCATCAACAACTTGTGGTACTAGCGCCATTGTTGTAAGCTGACCAACATGGCCTCCTGATTCAGTTCCTTCTGCAACAACTGCATCTGCACCTGACTTTTCCATTCTTTTTGCTAGAGCTACTGATGCAACAACTGGAATAACCTTTATATCATGTTCCTTCCATTTTGCCATGTACTTGCCTGGGCTTCCTGCTCCTGTTGTTACGACTTTTACACTTTCTTCACATACTAAATCTGCTATTTCATCTGCATTTTCTGACATAAGCATAATGTTAACACCAAAAGGTTTGTCCGTAATTTTCTTTGCCTCTCTTATCTGATCTCTAACCCATTCTGTTGGAGCTGCGCCTGTTATTATTCCTAACCCGCCTGCTTCACTTACAGCTGCTGCAAGGGATGCATCAGCAATTCTAGCCATACCACCTTGAAAGATAGGATATTCTATTTTCAAAAGCTCACATACTCTATTTTTCTCCATAAGAAATTCCCCCTACCATATTCAAATAAACCTTAAGTTTTTCTGATTATGATCATATTTTCAATATCTACTTCAAAATATATAGTTACGCTAATTTTATTATTTTTCTTTATGTGATTCTACATAGTTAACTGCATCTTTTATAGTTTTTAAATTTTCTACTTCTTCTATTTGTATTTCGTATTTTTCTTCAAGTTCAATAACTATTTGGAATAAATCTAAAGAATCTGCTCCTAATTCATCGAATGTTGTTTCTAAAGTAACTTCTTCCTTTTCAATTCCTAATTGTTCACAAATAACCTCTCTAATTTCTTCAAATAACATAATATTTCCCTCCAAAATTTTCAATTTTTTTTATTTTAAAGACAATTGATTTTTATATTGTCTAAAATCTGCTTTTTTTAATAAGTTATTACATTTTTTACCATTGTACCATAATAGAGGAATATGTCAATCCCCCACCAAAAGCTACAAGAATAAGTTTGTCACCTTTTTTTATCATTCCTTTTTCATACATTTCATTCAATGCAATAGGCACTGATGCTGATGAAGTATTACCATACTTATCTAAATTAACATAAAACTTTTCCAAATCTAAATGAAGCTTTTTTGATGCAGACTGTATTATTCTTATATTAGCCTGATGTGGAACTATATACTTTATTTCATCAATAGAAACTCCTGTTTCATCCAGAAGCTTCTTTACTCCATCTGCTATTGCTGATACTGCAAATCTTAAAACTTCTCCACCATTCATAGCTACATGCCTGTCCTTTTGAACAGATTCCTTTGCAAATGGAGTATTAAAATCTGCTGCACCTATTGTCAATGCATCACCTTTTTTTCCTTCTGATCTTAAATATGACTTTATTATTCCTGGATCCTCTGTCCTTTTTAGAACTGCTGCACCTGCTCCATCCCCGAATAATATGCATGTTGATCTATCCTGCCAGTTTATAACCTTTGAAAGAGTTTCTGCTCCAATAATTAATGCATTTTTATAATTCATAGATTTCATCATGCTCTGTGCTATTTCCATTGCATAAACAAATCCTGAACACGCAACATTAATATCAAAACATGCAGCATCATCTGCTCCAATTTTGCTTTGAACAAGACATGCTACTGAAGGTATAAACATATCCGGACTTATTGTTGCTACTATAATAAGATCCAGATCTTCAGGATCAACGTCTGCCCTCTTTAAAGCAGACATTGCAGCTTTTGCAGCCATATCTGATGTATCTTCACCTTGCGAAATTCGTCTTTCACTTATTCCAGTCCTCTTGACTATCCATTCATCATTAGTTTCTACAAGTCTGCTGATATCATCATTTGTCACTGCCAATGAAGGTACATAGGAACCAATTCCGGCAATCCCGACATTACTCATAGTATTTCTCCTTTATAATTACAACTCATATTTTTTCTTAAAAAATGTATTAAGATCTGTCAGCGAATGTATTAGAACTTCTTCTTCCTTTTCGTTCAATCCATCTATAGCTGTATTTACCATATCTTTATGGAACTTTTCATGAAGCCTGTAAGCAAGTTTACCTTTTTTAGTAAGCTTGATTAAAACTACTCTTCTGTCTTCTTCTATTCTTTTTCTTTCAACGTAATCTTTTTTTATGAGCTTATTGATAGCTGTTGTTAATGTACCAACAGTTATCTTTAAGTTTTGAGCAACCTCTGACATAGTCTTTTCATCATACATGCCGATTGCTTCAAGTGTATGGATCTCAGTTATTGATATATCTGAAATCGGTCCATTTTTCAGGCTCTGCTCTTCTATTTGTAAAACATCATTAAACAATTCTACCAATAATTCATTGATAATAACTGTTGACCTGTTCATTAATTTAACCCTCCCACATATAAATGAAAGTTCATCATTTATCCTTTTAATAAATACGTATTTATTTTTGAACTCTAAGTTTAAAATACTTTGATAATCAAAATATACTACAATCAAAGTAAATTGTCAATAAATTCTTAAATAATACTAATCTTTTATTTTTCGAGCCCATATGATATAATTTATGAAAATATAATATTTTATTATATTATTAATCCAAAGGAGGTGTAAGCTGTTACTTTATATATTCATAGAATAATTATGAATATTTTAAAGGTAATAGTACATGCTATGATTAGAAAGCTTATTTTAACTACTGTTTTAATGCTAAGTGTTTTTACATTAGTTTCATGCGGGTCTAATAAAAAGACAGCTGATTCTAATTCTGGATCTTCATCAGTTAGTGATACTTCTTCACAATCTACAGATGCAGCAGATTCTAATAAAGAAGAAACTGAGGATACTGAAAGCAAAAGCGAAACAGAAAGCAAACCTCAGTCTGATGCAAAAGAAACTGATAGTAAAATTAAATTCTCTATTTATTCAATAGATGAAAATTCCCTAGAACCTAATGAAGTAAGCAGCATATCTTTAGATTCAAGTTTAAGTTTAAATGATAAATTAACTAAATTATCAGATGCAGTATCTAAGACTAATTTTGATGGCCTTGCTCTTGAAGTTAAATCTATCGATACAGTAAATGGTAAAAAGGTTGCTACTATCAATCTTGCGGATTCTGGAAACAAAACATGGGTTCCAAAATTCCAAGGATCAACTGGAGGACAAGTAACTGCCAATACTTTAATTGAAAATTACCTTCAATCAAACAATAAATCAAATGGTGAATGGATAGATGGAGTAAAATTCTTGTACAACAATGAAACTATAGAATATGATCATGTATCTGACCTATCTGAAATTCATTACAAATAAAAAATAAACCAGGATTAAACTTCCTGGTTTATTTTTATTATTTATATTTCATACCATCCATAATATTATTGAAAATATAATAAACATTATCCCTATAGATATAAGCTTGCACAACATGGAAAAAATCATCTGCTTTTCCGCTATTTCAACATAATCAGGATCATTTCTGGTATATACAAGAGTTACTTTATCACCAATACTATATCCCCTGCCGCTATCTGAATTATCATATGTTATGATTCTGACTTGATTATTTTCATCTTTAAATTTAATTACCGGCCTATAAACAGTTATATATATTATCTGTTTATCTTCATTGATATAAGATGATAAACCCTTTTCAAAATCAACAATTTCTCCTTCTGTCCTGATACCGTACTTAATCAATTTTATCTTATCTATAAAAATTAGAATTCCAATTACTATGAATGTTACTCCTATAGACATTAATAAAATACTAACCATATACATTCCTCCTATATATGTATATGAAATGTCTATGATTATTGTTAATAAACTTATGCTAATTATTATTGATAATCTCATTAAAAATGTTCTGACAATATGATCTTAGTCAGACTTTAAATATCTTAACTTATAAATTAATTTAGCTACTATTATAAAAACTGATACCTAAATTAAGAATGCCTACTTATTTTTAAGTTTAATATTTTAAACTAAGGAACTATCACTCAAAACTTTTAAGATAATCTATATATTCATCTAAATTACGTATTGAATCCAGCTCTCTATCCTCCTTCATGTAATCTAAGAATATATCATCTAGCTCTATACTTTTCTTAATATCATAAAAGGCTTTTAAATATTCATTCATATGTACATAAAAGCATGCTCTGTTATAATAGAGAAATCCTTGATTTTCATTATTGAGTATTCCTTCATTGATTATCTTAACAGCCATTTCAAAATTTTTATTTCCTTTATATATTACAGCTAGATTTAGATAGCTGTATGGATATTGAGGATTCATTTCTATAGACTTCCTATAATACTCTTCACTTTCCTCTATCCTGCCTAACTTTTTTAAAATAACTCCTTTATTGAATAAAATTTTATAATGATCTTCATCTATATCCAAAGCTTTATCTATATATTCTAATGCTTCTTCATTTTTATCTTCTTCTTCATATATACATGATAAATTTGCATATGACCATAGTTCATAAGGATTAATTTCTATTGCTTTCTTGTAATTCCTGATAGCGTTATCCTTGTCATTCCACATATCATAAATATTTGCTAAGAAGAAATATGCCTTATCATAGTTTGGATTTTTTTCTATAGCTTTTTCATAATATATCTTTGCCTTTCCAAGCTCATCATTATCATCATAAATTATTGCTAATCCGTAATATGCTCTTGCTTCATCACTATCTAGTTTTATCACTTCTAGATACTTTTTTTCTGCTTCGTTTTTCAATCCGATTTCATCATATATCAATGCCATATCTATAAGCAGTTCTACATCATTTCTGCCAATTTCTAAATTATATGCTTTCTTGTAAAAAGACAGTGCTTTTAGTAAATTATTTTCTGTCCTTAAATTTCTAGCCATGTTCAAATAATTATTGTATAGATAATTTTTATTCTGCATTCTATCGTCATCCTTGTTTATTCTTTATAATAACTCATTAATTATATCACTAAAAAGAATCAATACAAATCCTTAATATTAAATGCCTGTAATAAACTATACTCCAGTTTTATTACAGGCATTTAATATTAATAATCATCATATTTTTTATGTTCTTTTTCTTCTCTCTTCTTTTCATCCATTCTTTTTGCTATTGTATATATAAGAAGCCCTATAGCAGCAAGAATTCCTGCTCCATATATAAGTATAATAATTATAACTCCCAGCATTAGCTTATACCTATTCCTCCATAACTACTGCTGTTCCATAAGCAACCATTTCAGCTGCACCTTGTGCTATAGCTGATGATGTGAGCCTCATTCCTATAACTGCATTTGCTCCCATAGCTTCTGCTTCATCAACCATTCTTCCAATAGCTATTTTTCTTGCTTCTGTAAGCATTTCGTTGTAACCTTCCATTTCACCGCCTACTATATTTTTAAATCCAGCCATGATATCACGTCCTATATTCTTACATCTTACAGTACTTCCCTTTACTAGCCCTTTTACTTCTGTAATGTTCTTTCCTGGCACATTATCAATTGTTAAAATTAACATTAATATTCCTCCCCCTAACTAAATCATTGATAATAACATTATATCAGACAGATGGATTTAAATTACTTAAACATTTATTAATATTTATCATTATAATTAAGAAATCATCCATATCTCCGCTAAAAAACATCTTGGATAATGCTACTTCTAAATTGTATAGATATCTGAAAATTCTCTTTCTATTTTTTCTTCATCACTTTCACTAATTATCTTATCATCATAGTTGCTTCCATCAATAACTTGTGCTGGAAGTTTAATTGTCACTTCTGTTCCTTGTCCTTCATCGCTTGTTATTTTTATCTTTCCATTATGCAGCTCTACCAGACATTTTACCAAAAACAGCCCTACACCTGCACCTTCACATTTTCTTGAAAGTGAATTATCAACCTTACCAAAACGATCATATATAAGATTCAGTTTGCTTTTAGGAATTCCCATTCCTTCATCTTCAATTTTTATAAAAACATATTTATCTACAGCAGTTAGTCTAATTAATATATCCTTTGTATCCGACTTTATTGCATTTGATATTAAATTCAGAAGTATTCTCTTTATTGCTTCCTTATCAAAGGACATTATTTTTTCCTCTACATTTGTATCAAATATTATATTTACATTTTTTCCTCGTACATATTCAACTGTTTTTTCAACAATGCTTTCAACTGTTTCTACAATATCATAATTTTCTCTTACTATTTTCATCTCTCCTGCTTGTAGTCTTGTAGCATCTACAAAATTATTAATCAATCGTATCATACGCAAGCAGTTCTGCTTCATACTTCTAATATATAGTTTATCTCTATTAATATTTCTTATACCATCATCATTCAACTCCATATTGATAGCCTGAATTGCTGAATACATTACATTGATTGGAGTTTTAAGTTCATGAGACATATTAATAAAGAACCCTCTTATAAGTGAATTAAATTCCTTTGTATCATTGAGTATCTTTATATTTTTTTGTATATCCTTTTTTAAGGTTTCTATTTTTTTCTCATTTGTCATATCAGTGAGCACTGATAATACTGCCCCCTTTTCCTTATACAGAAAGAATGACGATGTATTACTTATAGGTATTCTTTTCCCAAATGAATCTATAATTATCTCTTCATCAATACGTTTTGATTTTTTCTCTTTCTCCATTTTTGTATACTTTTCTTTAATATATTTTAACTCTTTCTCATCATAGAATTCATAAATTGTTTTCATATCAAAGTCTTCTACACTATCATATCCTAATAAATTAATAGTGCTTTTATTAGCATATAATATCTGTCCATCTTTATGAAGAATAACTCCATTTGTTGAGTTTTCAAATAGAATATCATAGCATGTCTCATTATTAATAATCATTTTCTTCATTTCTTGCCTTTGTTTTTTCTTTTCTTCCAGCTTACTATTTAAATCATTTAACTTATTTTCCTTTATCTGGTTTTCGGCTGCTATTAAATCAACATAGTAACCTAGTACCCATCCAATAACAATGAAAATTCCAGTAACTATTACATCCTTCTGAAAAAACATGTTTATGCTATCTTTTATAGGTGCAAAAATCAAATCATTTCCAAGTACATTTATTGAAGCTAATAGTGAAGTTATCATTCCATATCTTGGACCATATTGAATTGTGCATGATAAAATAAGCAATAAAAAAATATATTTATACTCATTTGCATACTGTGCAAAAAAATAATCTAGCAGTGAAATTATTATCATATAGAATATATTTTCTAACAGCCAGCGCAATTTAAATACATTGTAATACTGTTCTATATTTTGTGTTACTAACTTATAAAATGCATAAATCATAAATATAAGAAAAAGAAAAAATGCCGACTTATATATACTAAATCTATTTTTATTTATCATCTTTATTTCCAAATAGAATTGCGATAAATCCATATATGCAATTACCATTATAAAAATCATCATTGATATCTTTGTTATTATCAATATATTGGTAATATTTCCTTTACTCTCTTTCAAATTACAGCCTCCTTATATTTTAATGCCAAACTTCTATCAAGCAAATAATTCCTCATATATCATTTACCCCTATACTTAAAAATTAATGAGACTATAATAAAGAAAATTAATGTAGGAAGCTCATATAAGATTTTTAAACTCATATTTTCACATGTTAATATTTCTATCTCAAACAAAGCAAATACAACTATATTAAGAAATTCACTCATCTGTAAAACCAGGAATGCTGTCAGTGTATTTTTAATTGACTTAATCAAAGGAATACCCATTATAGTCATAATGCTTATACATAGGATTATATTTATTATATTATGTATACCAAAATATATTGGTAGCAGTCTCACTATAAATATTACATCAGACATAATTACACTTACTGTAATATACTTATTTCTATCTATTGATTCTCGTGCTAATGTATAAGTTACGAAGTTAATCATAAATATTTCTGGCAGTATCATTATCAATACCTCAAAAAAATTATTTCCAGACATACTATTGTCTCCTTGCTATATTTAATATCTTTATTTATGATAAATGTAAACTCCAGTATAAAATCTATAGATATGCATTCAGAAACACATTGTTACTTTAACTAGAATATCCTTAGAAATATTATTCTTTGATAATATTTTTATTACAATATATGAATAATTTTTACTCTATTCACCTTTAATTTAAACATAAAAACTCACTATTTTCAATTTTTTCTTTTTCTTCTATTAATTATGCATATTATATAATAATTAGATGTTTTATTTTAAATTCCTCTTTTTTTCTTAGTTTTTATTATAACTATTTATCTTTTTAGAGATGAATTTATTTTATTTTTCTTGCCATATATTTATTTTTCCATAAGAAAAACAGGCTTAGTTTTAATAAACTAAACCTGCTATATAAGCAAAACCACTATTTAAAAATTCCGATATCAGTTCTGCAGTAAGAATCTTTAAATGTTACACATTTAATATTTTCATAAGCCTCTTTTCTAGCTTCTTCAACATCTTTTCCGTATCCTATAACTGATAATACTCTTCCGCCATTTGTCTTTAATACTCCATCTTCAAACTTAGCTCCAGCTAAGAATACCTTATCTTTTACTTTTTCATCTATTGTTATTTCATATCCTTTATTGAATTTATTTGGATATCCTTTTGATGCTAAAACAACATTTATACATACTCCATCTTTCCACTTGATTGTAGTCTTATCTAATTCTTCTCTTAAGGCTGCTGTAATAAGTTCAACAAGATCACTTTCCATCAAGTAAAGAACTGATTGAGTTTCTGGATCTCCCATTCTCACATTATATTCTAAAAGATAGACACCTTTTTTAGTTATCATTATTCCAAAGAATATAATTCCCTTAAAATCAAATCCTTCTTCACGAATACCTTTAAGAGTATTAGACATTATATTTTCTTCAAAGTCTTTCATAACTTCTTCTGTAACATATGGATTTGGAGCCATAACTCCCATGCCACCAGTATTTGGTCCTTTACCACCATCATAAATCTGCTTATGGTCCTTTCCTGATACGAATGGAATTATAGTCTTTCCATCTGTAATTGAAAGAATTGAAGCTTCAACACCTTCTAGGAATTCTTCAATTACAATTGTATTCCCTGCATCTCCAAACTTTTCATCAACCATACATTCATTTACAGCAGCAACAGCTTCATCTTTATTCTGACAGATAATAACACCCTTTCCTGCTGCAAGCCCGTCTGCTTTTACTACTGTAGGATAAGAACATGTTTCAAGATACTTTAAGGCTTCACTGACATTAGTGAATGTAGCATATTCAGCTGTTTTTACACCATACTTCTTCATAAAGTCTTTTGAAAAACTCTTGCTTCCCTCTAGTCTTGCACCATTTTCAGCTGGTCCGAATATTTTTAATCCTTCTTTCTTAAATTCATTAACTATCCCCTTTGTCAATGGATCTTCTGGTCCGACTATAGTTAAATCAATACATTCTTCTTTTGCAAATTTTATTAATTCATCTATTTCTGTTATATTTATATTTTCGCATTTATCTTCAATTGCAGTACCTCCGTTGCCTGGTGCTACAAATATCTTTTCAACCTTTTTGCTTTGAGCTAGTTTCCACGCCATTGCATGTTCTCTTCCACCTGAACCTATTAAAAGAAGTTTCATATTTAATACCGCCTTTCTCCAGTTAACAGTTAACAAATATCAGTTTAACGAATAAAATTCCTGCGGAATTTTATTATAAAGGTATTCTGCAGGAATTTCATCCTTGACTGATAATTGCCAACTGTTATTATTAACTATATAAAATTAGTGTTTGAAATGTCTATATCCTGTGAATATCATTGCTATTCCGTGTTCGTTGCAGGCATCTATAGATTCCTGATCTCTCATAGATCCACCTGGTTGAACTATTGCCTTAATACCGTATTTAGCTGCTTCATCAACAACATCTCTGAATGGGAAGAAAGCATCTGAAGCTAATATTGTCGCTCCCTTACCTCTCTTTAATGCATCTTCTGTTGGCCATATTCTATTTACCTGACCTCCTCCAATACCTACAGCTACTCCATTATGAGCAGTAACTATAGCATTAGACTTAACATATTTTACAACTTTCATTCCAAATAATAAGTCTTTCATTTCTTCTTCTGTTGGAGCCTTTTCTGTAACTACCTTTATTTCATCAATAAGCTTTCTGTCTTCTTCTTGCACAAGTATAGCTCCATCAACAGTTACCATGTATTTTTCAGCTTTAGGAACATTGTTGAACTTAAGTACTCTTAAATTCTTTTTAGTTTTTAACACTTCTAATGCATCATCATCATAATCTGGTGCAGCTATTACTTCTAAGAATATCTTAACCATTTCTTCAGCAGTCTTCTTATCAACTTTTCTGTTAAATCCGATAATTCCACCAAATATAGAAGTAGGATCAACTTCGTAAGCCTTCATATAAGCTTCATATGGATTGCTTCCTACTGCAACTCCGCAAGGTGTGTTATGTTTTAATGCACAGCATGCTGGTTCATCAAATTCATTAGCACATTTCCATGCTATATCAAC
This sequence comes from Bacillota bacterium, assembly GCA_023399035.1. Lineage (GTDB taxonomy): Bacteria > Bacillota > Clostridia > Clostridiales > Clostridiaceae > Clostridium. The sequence continues at coordinate 43,196 of JAEWQX010000073.1, forward strand.
ATCCTTGAAGTTATTATAAGATAATTCCTTACCATTTAATGTTTCAAATGTATTCATTGCACCATCAAGCATTGTTGATGAATAAACAGCAGCAGTCTGATGTGAATTCTCACCATATCTTAAACTCTGCATCTTTTTATATGAAACTGAAAGATATTCTGGATATTCTTCTTCATCATCAGCTAACATAAAGTTTGATATTGCAGCATCATAAGCACTCATAAGGTTGAATACTTTTCCAGCTAATTTCTTTTTGAATTTGTAGCTTACTTCACCATTTTCATTGATTTCTTCCATAACCTTGGCATAATCATCTTTATTAGAAATTACAACAACATCCTGGAAATTCTTAGCTGCTGCTCTGAGCATTGTAGGGCCGCCTATATCTATAAATTCAACTTTTTCTTCAAAAGTCAAATCTTCTTTTACCTTTTCAAAGAAAGGATAAAGATTTACAACAACATAATCGATAGTATGAATATTTCTTTCTTTTAATGTATTCATATGTTCTTCATTATCTCTTATTGCTAATATTCCTGCATGAACTAATGGATGAAGTGTTTTTACCCTTCCATCAAGCATTTCTGGAAAATTAGTAACTTCGTTTATTTCAATTACATCTATCCCATTTTCTTTTAAATATCTGTAAGTTCCACCTGTAGAAACAATTTCAACATCTTTTGATACTAAAAACTTAGCAAAATCTAAAACTCCATCTTTATCAAATACACTTATTAAAGCTCTCTTCTTCATGAAAAAACCGCCCTTCTTTAACTGATGATTGAGAATTGAAAGCTAACACTATATCATTAAAGCACTTTAAATATTTTCTATTTTTATACTTATATGATCTTAATGCTATATTCAATCTCAATTACAATCAAATTATCTTTCTTTTTATATTTTATATTAAAGTCATCATTTGTAATATTTTACTGTACATTAAACATTAAGTTTGCTGGATAGTAATTTAATTTTACATATCTGTGTTTATCTTTGCTTTTCCGTTTATAAATTCAACTCTGCCTTCACTTATTAATTTAACTGCTTTAGGCAGAAGTATATGTTCTCTTTCAAGTATCCTTTTTTGAAGAGTTTCTGCATCATCTTCAAAATATACTGGAACTGCATCCTGGAGTAGTATTGCTCCTCCATCTACATCCTTATTTACAAAGTGAACAGTACACCCTGAATACTTAACACCACTATTAACTACTGCTTCATGAACCCTTAATCCATACATCCCCGGTCCACAAAATGAAGGAATTAACGATGGATGAATATTTATTATTCTATTATTGAATTCATCAAGAATCCTTCCGTCCAATATTGATAAAAACCCTGCAAGAACTATTAAATCAACTTTATCTTTAACAAGTTCTAAAATTTTATCGCTTGATTTTTCCCCATATTCTTTTCTAGATACCACATGAGTTTCTATTCCATGCTTTTTAGCTCTTTCAATTGCATAAATACCATCTCTGCTTGCAATAAGCATCTCAATTTTAACATTATCCAGCTCTTTGCTTTCAACAGCATCTATTATAGACTGAAAGTCTGTACCTCCACCTGAAGCTAATACTGCTATTTTAAACAAACACCTTCACCTCCAGATGTTACATGACCTATTTCATAAGCTTTTTCTCCCATTTCTTCTAAAGCTTTTATTATAGGAGCAACATCTTTTTCATCAACAGCTAGAACAAATCCAATTCCCATATTGAATGTGTTATACATATGATCTCTATCTACGCCCTTTTCAATTATTCTTTCAAATATTGCTGGTAGTGGATAAGAGTCTTTGTTTATTACTGCTGTAAAATCACTTCCGTTAAACATTCTTGGAACATTTTCAATGAATCCGCCTCCAGTTACATGAGCCATTCCTTTAATATCATAGCTTTCTAATAACTTAAGTACTGGCTTAACGTAAATTTTAGTTGGAGTCAATAATGTTTTCCATACTGGTTCACCATTAAAATCTTCATTTAAATCTGGGAATAGCTTTCTTACTAATGAATAACCATTAGAGTGAATTCCAGAAGATGCAATACCTATAAGCTTATCTCCTTCTTTTATTCTGCTTCCATTGATTATCTTATCTTTATCAGCAATACCTACAGCAAAACCTGCCATATCGTATTCGCCTTCATCATAAAATCCTGGCATTTCAGCTGTTTCTCCGCCAATTAATGCACAGTCAGAATCAAGACATCCATCTGCAATACCTTTAACTAAATCTGATGCTACTTCAGCTTCAAGCTTTCCACATGCAATGTAGTCTAAGAAAAATAATGGTTTAGCTCCATGACATAAAATATCATTAACACACATAGCTACACAGTCAATACCTACTGTATCGTATTTCTTATTCTTAAATGCAATTTCAAGTTTTGTTCCAACACCATCAGTTCCTGAAACTAAAACTGGTTTTTCATATCCCGATGGAAGTTCAACCATTCCTGCAAAACTTCCAAGACCATTAAGAACATATTCGCTCATTGTCTTTGCAGCATATTCCTTTATCAGCTTTACACTTCTGTATCCTTCTTCTATGTTAACGCCTGCTTCTTTATACGATGTTATCATTAATAAACACTCCCCTTAATTCAGTTGAAAGTTGATAATTGACAATTGAGAGTTAATAATAAATCATAAATGATTTATTGGAAGTAATTTCATCCTTAACTATCAACTCTCCACTTTCAACTCTCAATTGTTTTTATTCTTCTACTGGTGCAGCAACAGGATATACTCCATTAAAGCATCCCATACAAAGCCCGTCTTTTCCTCTGCAGCTTTCTCTTACGCCTTCTTCACTTAAATATCCTAAATAATCAGCACCGATTAAATCTCTTATTTCTTCAACAGTATGATTAGTTGCAATCAATTCGCTTCTATATGCTATATCAATACCAAAATAGCAAGGATATTTAACGCTTGGAGATGCTATTAAAAAGTTAATTTCTTTAACCCCTGCTTTTCTAAGTGAATCTACAAGATGTTTTGAAGTAGTACCTCTTACAATTGAATCATCAATAAGAACTACTTTTTTACCTTCAAGGTTTACTTTTAATGGATTCAGCTTAACTCTTACTGCTCTTTCTCTTATTTCCTGAGAAGGTGAAATAAATGTTCTTCCCACATATCTATTTTTTATAAATCCAGTATCATATGGAATTCCTGATGCCTTTGCATATCCAATAGCTGCAGGTATCCCTGAATCAGGAACTGCAATGACAACATCTGCATCAATTGGATGTTCTTTATATAATATTTCTCCTGCTCTTACTCTTGATGTGTGTACATCTAATCCATCAATTTTTGAATCTGGTCTTGCAAAATATATATATTCAAATGCACATGTTTGGCATTGAGTGTTTTCAGAATATCTGTATGACTCTATTCCATTTTCATCTATTATTATTATTTCTCCTGGCTCAATATCTCTTACAAGTTCAGCACCTATTGCATCTAAAGCGCAGCTTTCTGATGTTAATATATACCCCTCATCAATTTTTCCAAGTGAAAGTGGTCTTATTCCATGAGGATCTCTTGCCCCTATCAATTTATCCTGTGACATTATTGTTAATGCAAATGAACCTCTTATGGCTGACATTGCATCAATAACAGCCTTTGCTAACCCCTTTTTAGCACTTCTTGCTATAAGGCATGCTATTACTTCTGAATCACTTGAAGTGTGGAAAATCTGTCCCGCATCTTCTAATAAATCTTTAATAACATCATCATTAACTAAGTTTCCATTATGAGCCATAGCTATTGAGCCTATTTTAGAAGTTGTAACTATAGGCTGAGCATTTTCTATTCCTTTGCCCCCTGCTGTTGAATATCTTACATGACCAACTGCAATGTGTCCCTTTAACTTTTGAAGATCTTCCTGTTTAAATGCATCTGTTATTAATCCTAAACCTTTATGCACTTCAATTTTTTCTCCATCTGCTACTGCTATTCCAGCACTTTCTTGTCCTCTGTGTTGTAGAGCATAAAGACCATAATAAGTCATAGATGCTACATCGATAGGCTTATTAGCATAAACACCAAAAACACCACACTCATCTTTAAATTTATCCAAGCTAGGGTCCATAATTAATTCAAAATCTGTTTCTGTCATGTGTACAATCCTTTCACTCTAAAATTTTATAATTGATTCTTTATTCCTCAGGTAAATCAATGGACATAAAATGCCCATCGATTTTTTCATATAAAACTATCAATTATGTATTATTTAGAAATCCTCTTTAATATTTCAATATAAGCATCTTCAACATTTCCTAAGTCTCTTCTGAATCTATCCTTGTCAAGCTTTTCTCCTGTAGTTGCATCCCAGAATCTACAAGTATCTGGTGAGATTTCATCAGCTAAAACTATTTCTCCATCAGCAGTCTTACCAAATTCAATCTTGAAGTCTATTAAGTTGATATTTTCTTTTGCAAAAGCATCTTTTAATATATTGTTGATTTTAGCTGTCATATCTAAAATAGTATTTATTTCTTCAAAAGTAGCTGCTCCTATTGCTACTGCATGATAGCTGTTTATTAACGGATCTCCTAGTGAATCATCTTTATAAGAAAATTCGAATACTGTTGTCTTTAATGGAGTTCCTTCTTCAAGACCTAATCTCTTAGCCATGCTTCCTGCTGCAACATTTCTTACGATAACTTCAAGAGGTACTATGCTTACCTTCTTACATAACTGCTCTCTCTCGTTTAATTTCTTGATAAAGTGAGTTTTAATGCCCTGTTTTTCTAACTGTTCAAAAAGAATTGAAGTTATGTTATTGTTCATAACACCTTTATCGTGTATTTGTCCTTTCTTTTCTCCGTTAAATGCTGTTGCATCGTCTTTGTAGTAAATTATTACTTCATCAGCCTTATCTGTTGCATATATTTGTTTTGCTTTTCCTTCATATAACATTTCTAACTTTTCCATTATAATTCCACTCCTTCAGCATTGTCTTCAATAAACTTTTTCTTCATATTTAATCTATATTCTTTTAATTTATTTTTAAGTTCTTCATTATTTACAGAAAGCATCTGTACTGCTAACATTCCAGCATTATAGCTGTTGTTGATTCCTACAGTTGCAACTGGTATTGATTTTGGCATCTGCACTATAGAGTAAAGTGCATCTACACCTTCAAGGGCAGCTTTTACTGGAATTCCTATTACAGGTAAAATAGTTTTTGAAGCTATAACCCCTGGTAAGTGTGCTGCAAGACCTGCTCCTGCAATAATAACCTTACAACCTTCTTTTTCTACTTGTTCTAATGTTTCTTCTAATTTTTCTGGTACTCTATGAGCTGATAATACAAATGCTTTGTACGTAATACCAAATTCCTTTAATGCATTTGCTGCTCCTCGCATAACCTCAGTATCAGATTTGCTTCCGAAAAATATTGCTACTTCCACTTTAAACATCCTTTCTTTTCAGTTAACAGTTAGCAGCTCCGGTTTATATTTCTTCAGAAATCTCCTTCAGAGATTTCATCCTTAACTGTTAACTGTTAATTCTTAAATGATAACTATTTAAAATATTTAACTCCAGATTCAAATATCTTCTGATCATAGTCTCCAGGGATGTTCTTGAATATGTCTTCTCCGCTTCTTTCACTGTGAGCCATCTTACCAAGAACTCTTCCATCTGGACTTGTAATTCCTTCAATTCCATACATTGATCCATTTGGATTGTATGGCATATTTAATGATACATTTCCTTCTAAATCAACATATTGAGTTGCAATCTGTCCATTTGCTATTAATTCCTTAATTAAGCTTTCTGGCGCAACAAATCTTCCTTCACCATGTGAAATTGCTACTGAATGGATATCTCCAGCCTTAACTTCGCTAAACCATGGTGATTTGTTTGAAGTAACTCTTGTTCTTATTATTGAACTCATATGTCTGTTTATATTGTTATAAGTTAATGTTGCCATGTCTTCTTTAATATCTACGATTTCACCATATGGTACTAATCCTAATTTGATTAATGCCTGGAAGCCGTTACAGATACCAAGAGCTAGTCCATCTCTATTTTTAAGAAGTTCCATTACTTCATTAGCTATCTTTTCATTTCTTAAAGCATTTGCTATGAACTTACCTGATCCATCTGGTTCATCTCCTGCTGAGAATCCTCCTGGTATCATAAGTATCTGTGCTGTTGAAATTTCTTTAGCTAATCTGTCAATTGAATCATTTAAAGCTTCCTTAGTTATATTCCTAAATACTACCTGAGTGACATCTGCTCCAGCTTTCTTAAATGCTCTTTCGCAGTCATATTCACAATTATTTCCTGGAAATACTGGAATTACAACCTTTGGTCTTGCAATTTTAACTTTAGGAGATACATAAGATTTAGCTTCAAATAATGGTGTTTCAATCTTTTCTTCTACCGCTTTAGTTTCTATTGGATATACAGATTTAAGCTTTTCTTCATAAGTCTTTTCTAATGAACATATATCAAATTTGAAATCATATTCTCTGCTTGATACTACGCTTTCTGCACTTGTTTTACCTACTACTTTATATTCTGCACCATTAAATGCCTCATCTATATTTACATCTTCACATACTTCTGCTAATACGCATCCATAATTAAATCCAAATAAATCTTCCTTAGTTAAGTTTTCAATTTCTGCACCTATTCTGTTTCCAAGAGCCATCTTAGTTATGCATTCTGAAACTCCTCCGAATTTAACTGCTGAAGCTGAAATTACTTTTCCTTCTTGAATTAATCTATATAAAACATCTAAATTATTTTTATACTTATCTATATTAATTGTTCCATCACTGCATTTTTCTACTGTAAGTAATACTAATCTTGAACCAGCTTTCTTAAATTCTGGTGAAATAATCTTCTTAGCTTTCTCAACACCTACTGCAAAAGAAACCAATGTAGGAGGTACATCTAAATCTCCAAAGCTTCCTGACATTGAGTCCTTACCACCAATTGCTGCAATTTCAAGAGCCATTTGTGCTTCATATGCTCCAAGCAATGCTGCAAAAGGCTTGCCCCATCTGCTGCTGTCTTTTCCAAGCTTTTCAAAGTATTCCTGGAATGTAAGATGAGCTGTTCTAAAATTACCACCCATAGCTACAAGCTTTGTAACGCTTTCTATTACTGAATAATAAGCCATGTGATATGGACTCCACATTCCAAGTTCAGGATTTAATCCAAATGTCATAAGTGTTGCATCTTTGCTTTCTCCACCTGGAACTACTATTTTAGCTGCCATACCTTCTGCTGGTGTTTTAGCATACTTTCCACCGAATGGCATAAGTACTGTTCCGCCACCTATTGTTGAGTCAAATCTTTCACTTAAACCTTGCTGTGAAGCAACATTTAATTTCTTTAAGTTATTTAACCATTCTTCTTTAACATCTATATCCTTAACATCATATGGATAAGCTTCTGGAGCTTTAACAGTTACTTCTGTCTTTTGAGTAGCTCCATTTGTATCTAAGAATGTTCTCTTTAAATCAACTATGTTCTTTCCTCTCCAGAAAAGTCTTAACCTATCACTATCAGTAACATTTGCAACTAATGTAGCTTCAAGGTTTTCTTCATTTGAAAGTCTTATGAATTCATCAGCATCTTCCTTTGTTACTACTACAGCCATTCTTTCCTGTGATTCTGAAACTGCTAGTTCTGTCCCATCTAGACCTTCGTATTTCTTTGGAACCTTGTCTAAATCTATATCTAATCCTCTGCAAAGTTCTCCAATTGCTACTGAAACTCCTCCTGCACCAAAGTCATTACATCTCTTAATCATCTTTGCCGCCTTAGGATTTCTAAATAATCTTTGAAGTTTTCTTTCTGTTGGTGCATTACCTTTTTGAACTTCAGCACCACATTCATTTATAGAATCTACTGTATGCTCCTTAGATGAACCTGTTGCTCCACCAACACCATCTCTTCCAGTTCTTCCACCAAGAAGAATTATTACATCTCCAAGGGATGGTTCTTCACGTACAACATTTTCTTTTGGTGCTGAAGCAATAACTGCCCCAACTTCCATTCTCTTTGCTGCATAGTTTGGATGATACACTTCCTGAACCTGCCCAGTTGCAAGACCTATCTGGTTACCATATGAGCTGTATCCGTGTGCTGCTCCAAGAACTATCTTTCTTTGAGGCAGCTTTCCTTCCATTGTATCTTCAACAGGAACTGTAGGATCTGCTGCACCAGTAACTCTCATTGCCTGATATACATAAGTTCTTCCTGAAAGTGGATCTCTTATAGCTCCTCCAAGACATGTTGCTGCTCCACCAAATGGTTCAATTTCAGTTGGATGGTTATGAGTTTCGTTTTTAAACATTACAAGGTAATCTTCCATCCCCTTATCTGTTTCAACTTTAACATTTATAGAACATGCATTGATTTCTTCTGATATATCTAAATCGTTAAGTTTTCCTCTTTTTCTTAATTCCTTCATTGCAATTACTGCAATATCCATAAGAGTCTTATTTTTTGGTTTATCACCATAAACATACTCTCTTGACTTTAAGTATTCTTCATAACTCTTTTTGATAGGTTCTGTATATTTACTATCTTCAATATGTACATCTTCTAAAACTGTTGAAAATGTTGTGTGTCTACAGTGATCTGACCAGTAAGTATCTATAACTTTGATTTCTGTTATAGTTGGTTCACGTTTTTCTTCTTTAAAATAATCTTGAATCATTACAAGATCATCAATACTCATTGCTAAGCCTAATTCACTATGAAAGACTTTTAATTCTTCTATTGTTTTCTGGGTAAATCCGTTTAAGATCTGAACGTCTTTAGGTATGTTTGATATTGCAGATAATTCTTTACTATTTATATCCACTTCTCTTGAATCAACAGGGTTAATATAATATCTTTTTATCTTTTCAACATCGCTTTGTGAAAGTTTTCCTTTTAAAACAACTATTTTTGCTGATTTGATTTCAACTTTATCTTCAGCTGTTAAAAGTGATAAACATTCAGAAGCTGAATCTGCTCTCTGATCATACTGACCTGGTAAGAACTCAACTCCAAAAGCTATTTCTCCTTCATTGATTGGTAATTTTTCTTCATAGATTTTATCAACTGTAAGTTCTGCAAAAATTGTGTGTAATGATTTTTTGTAATAATCTTCTGATATATCAGAAATTAAATACTTATTAATCACTCTTACATCTTCAAGTTCTACAAGTCCTAAGTTCTCTTTAAAATCTCTTAATAAACTTTGAGCTTCAACATTAAATCCACTCTTCTTTTCAACAAATACACTTCTAATATTTGACATCTTAATTCCTCCAAAATATTATGAGATTTAGCTTATCACCACATCTTTGTGATGCGAATATTTTTTTATTAATCATTTTTAACTTTCGTATTTCTAAGTTTAGATTATCATTTAGGGCGTACATTGTCAACTTAAATTCTATATATTTTTATTTTATACGTTATTTTTGCGAATTATAACCACTTACTTTCTACTAATTATTCGTTTTTACCTTTTCTTTGAATTTTTTTACCGATAGATGTTAAATTTAAGCTTAATATCTTTTGAAAATTTTCTTTAATTCGACTTTTTCCTCTTTTACCACATTGATGAAAATAATAAAGGTAATATATAAATAACTTCTTCTTATATATTACCTCTTTAAAATATTAGTGTATTTATTTGATGATTAATATTTAGTTAATTAATTTTTAAATATATTTTACATTCTTCCAATATTTAAACTACTTTTGAAGTATCAGCTCCTTTATAACTATCTATAGATGTCATTGAAAATGGATCTAATATTTCTTCAAGCTGATTTTTAGTTAATATTTTTTCTTCTAATATTAGCTGTTTTACTGGAATTCCAGTTTTTAATGATTTTTTTGCTATAGCAGCACATCTTTTATATCCTACATATGGACATAAGGCTGTAATAATTCCTACACTGTTTTCTAATAATTCTCTGCATCTATCTTTATTGGCTGTAATTCCCTTAATACAATTATTTGTCAATGTAGCTACTGCATTTTTTAATGTTTCTATTGATTCAAATAAATTATAGAATAACACTGGTTCAAAAGCATTAAGCTCTAACTGACCTGATTCTGCTGCCATTGTTATTGTATAATCATTCCCTATAATATTAAATGCAACCTGCGAAACAACCTCAGGAATTACAGGATTTACTTTACCAGGCATTATTGATGAACCATTCTGCATAGGAGGAAGATTTATTTCTGAAATACCTGTTTTAGGACCACTTGATAACAACCTTAAATCATTTGACATTTTTGAAAGATCTACTGCACATGTTTTTAATGCTCCTGATACAGTTACAAATCCATCAAGATTTTGTGTAGCATCAATTAAATCCTTTGCCTGTTTAACTTCAAATCCACATACTTTTCTTAAATTCTCTATAATATTTTCTAAATATTCAGGACTTGCATTTATAGATGTACCTATTGCAGTTGCTCCAATATTTAATATAAGCATTTCTTCTCCAGCTTTTTTCACTCTTTTAATATCACGTTTTATCATCGAAGCAAAAGCATTAAAAGATTGTCCTAATCTTATAGGCACTGCATCCTGCAACTGTGTACGTCCCATTTTTATAACATCATTAAATTCTAAAGCCTTAGCCATCAATTCCTTATATAACTTTTGTAATTCACTAACAGCCTCTGGTAACATTTTTAATATTGTAAGTTTTCCTGCTGTTGGAAATACATCATTTGTTGACTGTGCCATATTAACATCATCATTTGGATGAATTATACTATAATCTCCTTTTTGTCCTCCAAGCAGTTCAATTGCACGGTTTGCAATAACTTCATTTGCATTCATATTTGCTGATGTTCCTGCTCCTCCTTGTATAGGATCTAAAATAAACTGATCATGAAGCTTACCACATATTATTTCATCACATGCATTCATAATTGCATTTGCCAAATGTGGTTTTAAATATCCTGCATTTTTGTTTGTAATTGCTGCTGCTTTTTTAATTTCAGCAAGACTTATTATTAATTTTTCATGCATACATCTATTTGTTATTGGAAAGTTATTTTTTGCTCTTAAAGTTTGTACTCCATAATAGGCTTCTTCTGGCACGTCCATACTTCCAATTGAATCAAATTCCACTCTCGTTTTCATTTATAATTCCCCTTTTCTCTTTAATATTCGTATTTTTTATTATATTTCTAAATTCAATAATTAATTTACTTTTATATTCATTATTTTTATTAAGATTTTAAAGTCAGATTTTTAAATTTATTTTTTATTTTCCTTATCTTTCCTCCTGACAATCAAAGCTTATCACCCTTTGTTTTCAAAGTAAATACCATTATCTTTTTTGCAAATAAAAGAATTTTTTTCTATGTCCAAACTTAATTTTAATTACTTTATTCGTAGCACCTCTTAAAAATTTTAAGTAATTAAACTATACCTTAATTTTAAATAATACGTATATTAACCATATAAAAAGAAAAAAAATTCGTTGTTTTTCTTGCTTAATACCATATAAATAGTGAAATTAAAGGGGCTGTATCAAAACAAGTTTGATACTAGCCGATGAAAAAAGAGAATTCAAAAATAAATTTGAATTCTCTTTTTTGCGCATAATATTAACATGAAAACAAATAATATTATACCTATTCATCAA
>JAEWQX010000138.1 GCA_023399035.1 Bacillota bacterium
CCTTATTCTCACCTTGAACAATATATTTTAGTCTATTTTTTGTTTCAAATCTTTCAGCTTCATTATAAAGCTTATCTATTGTCTGTTTTATCTTCTCAACCGAATTATCTGTTGAACAATCATCAACAACTATTACCTCTAATTTATCAACTGGATAATCCTGATTTATGCAGCTTAAGATAGTTCTATCAATCCATTCTTCTTCATTAAAACATGGAATTACTACAGTAACACTTGGAGTAAAATCCATATCTATTGGAACAGGTTTATACAGCATTCCAAACAGATATCTGCTTAGCAGAAAAACTGCTGCAATAATACTGTATAAATATAGCATTTTATTAAACTTGAAATATATAATACTTTCAGCTCTCATTAATACTATAAAAAATGATATGAAGAAAAGCAGCATGCTTGATACAACAAGCATGTACCTTCCCTTCTTCTTATTTTTATATTCTGATAATGATGGATCAAACAATATACCACATAATATCCTTCCATCCTTATCAACAGCATCCCTTACCTTCTTTCCTTTAATTTTAAACTTCATTTCATAACCTTCCGGCATTGTTCCCGGAAGTATTTTAAAATATAAAGTTAACTTATCACATTGATTAATTATTTCCAGATCCTTTTCATCTTTCAGCTCAACCAACATTCCTGTACTTGAAATATCTCTAGATGCTCCATTGATGATTACAACTTCTTTTTTCAGCCTGCATTTAATTTTAACTTCACAGTGAGCTTCATATCTTATACCTTCATTTTTGCTTATAATAAAGTTCATTGGGTCATCATAATCTTCTAGAGCTCTGTTTCCCCTACGATCTTTATTTTTTCTTATAGCCTGTTTATCTGGTACGTTTGCTAATAAACGTCTATCTTTAATTTGTCTTAAGAGAATATCCTCAACTTTATTCATGCTGCACCTCCATATTCTTCTTAAAATATTATTCAGATCCAATATCATGTTTATATCAGTTAAATGTAAATAAGCTATTTCAAATAATCACTTAATTTTGCAATCTTAAATTTCTCTCCATAAAAGCCTTCTTCATTTCGTGTCAAAAACTTATCCAGTGCTTCTGCTGTATATGATGCCTGGTTATTCATATGCATTACAACTACATTTCCCTTATTTTTAACAAGTTCACTTTCCATTCCCTCAAGCAGTTCATCTGCAGAACCAGCTTCATAATCATGAGTAGATATATTACCATTAACAACATAATCATACCCACTTTCAAATGCTGCCTCTAATCCAGACTTATTTATATATAAAGTTGGTGGTCTGAACAATGGTTTTAATGAATTTAAATCTCCAATAACCATGTTCATAGCCTCATAAGATTTATTAAGAGACACTTTCAATTTTTCTTTATCTACATCAAGTCTGTCATGATCATATGTGTGGCTTCCAATATCATGCCCTTCAAGAGCAATTGTTCTCAATAAATTAGGATTGGCATTGGAAATATCACTATTTATATCTACATATTTACCTAATGCAAAAAATGTTGCTTTTACATTGTGTTTTTTCAAAACATCTAATAATTCATTAACAACTACATCACTGCCCCAGTCATCGAATGTAAAGAATACAGCACTTTCACCGCTAGTATCTATAAATCCTTCCTTATCCATCTGTAATTGCTCATTTTCACTAAATCCATATAAATCAACATATATATTTCCTATATAATTTTTACTCATAACTTTATCTGCTTCTTTTGTAGTTCTTTGAGGAAGATATGACGGATTATTGTTTAATTTATATCGTTTTCCCCCCTCTTTCTCCTGCATTTCTTTTAATGTAACAACTGAATAATTTAGTGGTCTCTGAATCAATTTATATATATTTTTCTTTGAATCATATCTGTTAATATATCCACTCTTCACGTAGTTTTCTGTAAGCTTGTTCACCATGTCGCCTATTGTCATATCATCACTGAATAATTCTGAATCTAATCTAAAATATACTATTTCTCCTTTTCTCAATGATAAATATGTGTTGGTATTAAAATAATCTGAAATTATATCATATGCATTCCATTCCTTATATTTAGATATAACCGGTGATTTCGAGTATGTGAATAATTCATAATTCTTAAAGTCATCTAAATTTTTTAATGCTGAAACAGCTTCTTCAACATTTTCATTGATATAACCATAACCTGGCATGTAGGCATTGGTCTCAATCCCTCTATTTTTAAGCATAATTCCAACTTCATATATTTCCTTTGCAATATCCACAGGAGTCTTATTCAATAATTTAGAATTGTTTGTCACCCCTCCATTTCCAATTTCATTTCCATATTCAATTATTTTATTTATTCTGTCTGGATAATTTTCTATTTCATCTTTAGTGACAAAAAAAGTACCCTTTCCATTAATCTTTTTTAATGACTCAAGAACATAATCTAGTGACTTTTCATTACTCAACCCTCTAAATGTATACGATACCGAATTCTTAGTCGTATATATCTGAGAATTTATATCGCAAGTCTTTTTATTATTTATTTCAATAAGATTTTCGAAATCTATACTGTTCAAATCTATTTCATCATTATTAACTTCACTCTCATACTGTTTTTCTTCTTTCTCCTCATCTTTAATATTATGTGAAGTATTATTTTGAGTACTATCATTCTCTGCCACAGTATTAGAATAATTTCTCTTATCTATATATTGGTATCTATAATCATATAAATATTCATCGAATATCGAATTATCCTGTGATGATAGGTTAACTAAATCTGTAACCTTTACAACTGCTCTCTTATTCTGACTTAATGCCCTCAACATCCACTCAAGTACTTCAAGTATTGTTGCCTGTTCTTCTTTGATTTCATCTTTTTCCTTTATGCCAGCCCTTTTATCAATAGCAGGCTTTTCTTCATTACTCTGATTAGAATATTCTGTTTCATCTAATACTCTATTTAGCTTAACTGATAGTATACTTCCATTCTTCAGTCTATTTATATATCCATAGGTTTCTTCATAGTTTTTAAAGCTTTGATAACTCAAATAAATGCTGCTATCAAGAACATATTCATTACCACTTATATATGCTGCTTCAAGAACTTCATCTGTATATTCTGTGCATCTGCATTTCAAAAGGTTGACCTTATCATTTATTATGTCTTCTATTATATTATTTGCTTTTGAAAAGTCATGTATTAATTCTTCCTCAGATACTTTATCAATGTTTTTTTCAGCATTAAGTGATGCACTTCCGATCTCATGTCCTTCATCTTTAATTTTCTTAACTATATCAGCATTTTCTGCTGCTTCTATTCCAGAAACTATAAAGGTTGCTTTAATATCATATTTATTAAGAAGCTCTAATATCTGGTTCATTGTATCTTCATCAGTTAAACCTTCTAAAGATAATGAGACAACTCTAGATGAAGTAGTTGTATTCATTATAACCTTTGATTTTTTATTTGCATTTAATGTGTTTAATATATCATTAGTTTCATAATCATTATTTTCAGCGTTAGTAACCATATCTTCTTTATATTGATGTGAATTAATATATCCTGTATATGTTAATGCTCCTAGAGTTAATAATCCAGCTGATGCTGCTATACAGACTATTATTTTGTATTTCTTCATAGATAACATTCTCCTAAACACAATACCGCATTGTTAAATAAACATTGTTTTGTCACTATTATCCATTTCACTCTTTTTAACTTAAAGTGTCTATATCATAAATTATTATATATACATAATTTATGATATATTGGGGCAAATGAGTAATACTTTATTTCTAAACAACATAAACTTATTATTTTAATTTAAAATAATAAAAAGCAGATAAAAATTAACATTTATTATACTAACGTACTCACTTATCACTGGTTAGTATAAATAGTTCTTAATCTTATCTGCTTTTTAATACTATTTTTCTATATAATTAATTACATTCTTTACAACTAAATTTATGCTTCCATCACCATTTCTGATAATTTCAAACTTATTCGAATCATGATATGTTTCTTCATTTATATATAAATCTATTTCTTTATCTATATTCAATCTTACTCTCTTTAATTTTTTCTCAACCCATGTCTTATCTACTGCAACTTCGTTATTTAATCCCTGTGCTTTTATATAAGTTGTGAAATCTTCTTTAGCCTGAGCATCCTTTTCAAACAACTGCTTGGAAAAGTCATCAATATTGATAGTATCCTCTTCTTTTAGCTTAGTTTTTATTGCAGTTCGTATTTCTTCTGCCTTACCTGCATCTTCTGTAACATTTTTTCTAGTCCAGTTTTCTGCTGCCTTTACAAATGTCTTAGTCATATCCCTTTCATTTGCAACAATTGATGCACCTAAAAAACTGCTTATAAAATAATTAGCACCATACTCGTCGTCCTTACTGCCTCTTTGCTTATCCAAAATCATAAGATTATATCTCTCATCTTCTCTTATTGGTTTTATGAATGCAGCTTTCTGTATCTTCTGACCGCTCCCTGGTAGTCCTGCTGATTGTGGAACTATTCCTATGCCTATTTTATTATCAACAAATTGAACCTCGTGAGTAAAATTTTTAACGTAATCCATTTTTAAGATTCCTATCATAGGTCCCTGGTCTGTTGTTAATGATACTATAATAAGATCTCCAGCAGGTATGTTTACATTTCCCTTCATTATTATAAATAGCTGGCTTGCAAGTTCCTTAGAGATATTTATCAAATCATCATCTATTCCATTTAAGTAATCCTGAACTACTTCTTTGACTATATTTCTTTCTGGATTAAACTTTCCATATTTAAGTTCATCGTCCTTAAAGCACTTTTCAATATGTTTATATAAAAATTTATATATATCTTCATCTAAATCTAAACTATATTCATTCAGTACTGGTTCATCTGCATTGCTATCTAAAATATGTATTATTGCTTCATTTATATTTATATCATTTATGTATTCCATTTACTCACCATCCGCTCTCTTTAAATCACATTAGATATTATAAACTTTTATCTCTTCAAAAAAAACCCTTATTTCAATGTATTTCTTCCCCTTTTCCCATACTCTGCGATATAATCATAATATAAAATAATATTCAAGAGGGGTTTTATTATGTTTTATGACTATCACATGCACTGCAGTTATTCAGCTGACTCTAATACACCAATGAAAGACATGATTGAAAAATCCATAGAACTCGGGCTTAAAGAAATCTGTTTTACCGATCATGTGGATTACGATATAATAGGAAATCCAAATGTAAAAGTTGACTATGATGAATATTTCAAAGAAATAGACTATTATTCAAAAAAATTTAATTGAATATGTAAGGGATATATTATTACATATGGGATACAAATATATTTGTAGATTTAATAAAATGACTCCTGAATTCATAAAGTTATAATTTTTTAAGTGGAGGTACTATAATGCAGGAATTAGAAACAAGGATTGTAGATATTGATGTAGAAAATATAAGAAAAATACTTTCAGAAAACAATGCTGAAAAGGTAAAAAGCGAAGATCAGATTAATGATATATACGATTTTGAAGATGGCAGACTGTTAGCTCAAAAGGGATATGCAAGAATAAGAACTGTAAATGACAGACTCAATAACAAGACTATAGTATTTATGACTACAAAGAAAATGATATCTCAGGAAAGATTCAAGGTTATGGAAGAAAATGAAACAATCATCGATAATAAAACTATGGGTGAAGGCATCTTTAAATCATTAGGACTCATAAAAAAAGAATCTATAAAGAAGTATAGAGAAAGCTATAAATTATTTGATTCATTGATCGAAATTGATATTAATGACAAAAGTTTCTGCCCTTTCCCCTATCTAGAAATAGAAACTTCATCTGAAGAAGAGTTAAAGAAAATAGTATCTATCTTAGGCTATACATTAGAAGATACAACTTCAGCAACTATTTATGATATCTTAAAGGAAAGAAATATAGAACCTCATAATAATAATGAAATTTAATGAAATAATTGATAAATAAAAAAAGAGGGAATGTATGCTAGAACTGATTTTAAAGTTCTAGATATTCTTCTCTTTTATTAACAATTATTATATTAAAGATATTAAAAAGCTTTATTTTAAAGATATATTAATTTAATTATTTGAAGCTTACACTTCTAAACTCAGATTTGTCTCCCCTATGATGTGAAATTGAATATTCAAATGGCTGGCCATTATCAAGAAATCCTATTTGTTCAATTTCTAAAATAGGTATATTATCCTCTATCTCTAGGTACTCTCTTTCTGAATCAGTTGCTTCTATTGCACGAATTGTCTTATGTGCACTTTTTATTTTTAAATTTAGAGTGTTTTCAATATAATTGTAAATTGACTTATGCAGTATATCGTTTTTTATTCCTGGTATAACACCTATAGGCATATATGTATACTCTATAACTATTGGTGTACCATCTGCATATCTCACTCTTACTATATAATATACAAAATCATCGCATGTCATTTTTAATTTAGCAGCAATTTCTTCAGTAGGATGTATAACTTCAAATTCAATTATTTTTGATTCAACCTTTTTTTCCTTATTACTTTCTGTAAATCCTGAAAATTGTTTTGACATGCTGAATCCTTCAACATCTGCATTATCAAATGCCTTTACAAATGTACCTGCTCCCCTTCTTTTTACCACAAGACCCTCTTCTACAAGTTCATCTACAGCCTTTTTTATTGTTATTCTGCTCACATTATAATGCTCACACATTTCTTTTTCTAATGGTAACTGTTCATTTGGATTATATTTTCCATCAAGTATGTCTTTTCTGATATTTTCTGCAATTTCTTTATACTTTGACATCCTCTGCCCTCCCTTTTTTTAAATATTTTATATTCATTATATCATGTTTAATTTTGGTTTACATAGTATTAAATGTATTAAATAAAATTGGAGCAATATTCTTTCACTCCAATTTCATTATTTCCTATTTTCTTATAACATTTAAAATAGCCTCTTCTTCAGCCTTAGTGTCTGGAACATAACTCTTTAAAAGTGTAAATTCTCCACATAATTCATATTCACCTAAATATGCAGGTACAAATATGCTGTCACCCATTGATATTTTTTCTTCCCCATTATTATATTTTATTGTTCCTTCACCATCAACACATGTAAACAGATAGAATCTATCTTTATCGCTTTCTTCTTTAACAGATTTCTTTATATCATACTTTTGTATTGTGAAATATTCTCCAAGACATAGATAAGTCTTATCGTACCCATCATTTTTAATTATTATCCCATTGCTGTTTTCACCTTTAAGTGAGAAGTCAATTACATCCAATGCTTTGTCTACATGTATTTCTCTTCCCCTGTTATAATCATATACTCTATAAGTCGTGTCACTGCTCTGCTGTATTTCAGCTATAAGTATTCCCTCACATATAGCATGAACTAATCCGCTCTGTACATAGAAAAAATCCCCTTTTTTAACAGGAATCTTGTTTAAATATGGTTCAAGATTTTCATCTTCTATGGCCTTCTTAAATTTTTCCTTATCGCAATCCTTTGTCCCAACAATTAATGATGCTCCTTCTGCTGCATCTACAACATACCATGCTTCTGTCTTTCCTAAATCATTTTCTACTCTTTCTGCATATTCGTCATTAGGGTGAACCTGTACAGATAGTTTATCTTTAGCAGTAATCAATTTAATAAGCAAAGGAAAATCCTTTTCTATACTTATAGAATTACCTAAAAGTTTATGTCCATATTCTTTTATTATTTCATCAAAGCCCTTTCCCTTTAAACTTCCATTTGCAACTATTCCTGTTCCATTTTTATGACATGCAATATCCCAGCTTTCTCCTATAACTCCTTCTGGAACATTGTCTCTAAACTTTTCTAAATCATTTCCTCCCCATATTCTTTCATAATATAGGTTTTCAAACTTAATTGGATACATTTTATTCCCTCCATAACAACTTATAGTATATAGTTTTGATTCATTTTATTTTATCTATAAATCAAAATATCTTCTAAATTTATATATAAAATTAAATTTTAATCTTCAAACTATTTTAAATTAATTTTGTTAAGCACATTTTATAGCAATTATTCTTATCTCAATCCTCATATATTAATTATACATTATCCAGAAAAAAGTCGAGACTTTTTAATTCAAACATTTAAAAGTTTTCACTAAAAAGTCTCAATATATTTTATATAATAGAGTGCTCTCTTATTTCAGATTTATTTTAGAATCCATTATTTTCAGCAACTTTTTTAATCCATCTTCCTGATTTCTTTATAGTCTTTATCTGCCTAGCTATATCAACTGCAATATATCCGTATCTGTTCTTATATGCATTTGACCATGACCAGCAGTCAATTGGAGTCCATGAATGGAATCCGAAACAATTTGATCCTTCTTCAATTCCTTTATGAAGGTATTCTAAATGTTCTTCAAAAAATTCAATTCTGTAGTCATCTTCAATAACTCCATCTTTGTTTATATATTTTTCTTCACCTTCAACACCCATTCCGTTTTCTGATATATACCAAGAAATATTATTATAATTATCTCTAATATTAATAGCTATATCATACATACATTGTGGGTAAATTTCCCATCCTCTATATGGATTCATCCTTCTGCCTGGCATTTCATAATTATCAAAATACTTATCCGGCATCCACCCATTTGATTCATCAAATGGCGTTTCTTTAGCCTTGGCTCTTCTTGGCTGATAGTAATTAACGCCTAAGAAATCAATAGTATTTTGTTTGATTATTTCTAACTCTTCTGATGTGGATTCCCATAAAACATTATCATTCTTTAATATTTCAACTAATCTTGGTGTAAATTCACCTTTGATTGCGGGATCTAAGAAGGAATTATTAAAGAAGTCTTCAACAAATTGTGCTGCCTTTACATCATCTTCATCTTTTGACCTAGGATATGAAGGAGTAAGATTAAGAATTATTCCTATCTTTCCGCCAGTTTTGCTGCATTCACTTTCCTTAAAAGCTCTTATTGCTTTTGCAGAAGCTAAATTTATGTTGTATAAAACTTGTACAGCTTTCTTACCATCAACTAATTTAGGATAGTGGAATTGATATAAATATTCTCCTTCAACAACAACCATTGGCTCATTGAATGTTGACCAATATTTAACTCTGTCTCCAAAAAGTTCGAAACATTTTTTTGCAAATAATACAAATAGGTCAACAACTTTTTTTGATTCCCATCCACCATATTTATCGTATAATTCAACTGGTAAATCAAAGTGATGTAAATTTATAACTGGAGTAATATCATTAGCAATTAATTCATCAATAACAGCATTATAGAATCTTACTGCATCTTCATCTACTTCACCAGTTTCAAAATCTTTCATAAGCCTTGTCCATTGTATTGATGTCCTAAAGCTGTTTAAACCTATTTCCTTAACTAATTTTATGTCTTCTTTATAGCTGTTATAGAAATTTGAAGCTACATTTGGACCCACTCTATTAAAGAATGCTTCTGGTTCTATATCATACCAATGATCAAAAACACTATCATGCTTTTTGTTAAATCTGCCTTCAGATTGTGGACCTGAAGTTGCTGAACCCCACCAAAAATTTTCTGGGAATTTACATTTTAAACTCATTTGAAAACCTCCTAAAATCATCTCTTTTTTACTCTATATAAAAAACTAATCAATCTTCTTTTGTATTTTTCTTATTTCTACTATTATTACAGGAAAGTTAGTTTAGTAATCCTCAGATCACTATAATTGCAATAACGTATTATATCTACTATAGCGTTTTATCTTATCTAATGTATCCTAATTACTTTTATTTTATTTTTTGTAAATTTCTATATATTAATTATAGATATAAAATTATCACTCGTCAATAAAAGATATATCTTTTATTGTGAAAAAAGATATTTTTTTATTATTATACCCATATTATTTATATTCAAAAATTATTAGTAACTAGACTTGTGCAGTAAATAGGAAAAATTTAAGCTGCTAGTCCTAATTTGGAAATAGTAGTCTCTAGACTTATCCCGTTATCTGCACATTCATGTGCAAAGGTAACTATTTTTACCAAATAGTTGT
>JAEWQX010000131.1 GCA_023399035.1 Bacillota bacterium
AAAATAAGTTATTTAATAAGATTAAAGAAGTAAAAGAATCTGGTGTTCCTATATTAGGAATATGTGGAGGATACCAGATGCTCGGGACTGTAGTACTTGATAAGCTTGGTGTTGAAGGACATATCAGCCAGGAAGAAGGATTTGGATTTCTGGATATAAAGACAAGATTTAATGAAGCTAAGATTACAAAGCAGACTGATGCTAATATTTTATGTGATTTAAAAGATATAAAATCAATAGAAGGCCATATTGTTACTGGTTATGAAATTCATAATGGAATAAGCAAGATTGGCAAGAAGGCAATACCTTTCATCAAAGATACTGATGGACTTATTATAGGGGTATGTAATGAAGAAAGGACCATAGCAGGAACTTACCTTCATGGAATATTTGATTGCGCAGATTTTATAAATTCTTTTGTAAGAGGACTTAAAACAAGCAATGATATTTCTATATCTGAAGATAAATTACTTGAAAAAGTAAGTGAGTATAAAGAAAAAGAATATGATAGGCTGGCTAAAATTTTTGAAGAAAATATCGATATTAATAAGATAGAAGATATTTTAAATTTAAAATAGTAATATTTTATGATTAATTATATTCATAAAAATATAAATCAGAAGGTAGGGTGGGGTTATGTTAACAGATACAGAAGAGAGAATGCTTGAATATATACAGACTAAGGCAAATGAAAATATAAAAGGAAAAACATTTTTCAGAATGACAGATGTTTTAGAGGATGCTTTCCTGTTGACGGAAGACAAAGCATATGAGGTATTTAAAAATATAATGTCTAGAAAGAATATCGGAAATTCAAAATATGACATTATTGATGAATATATCGATATGCTGAAAAAAGGTTATGGGTCTATAAAGGAGCAGGTAGATATATTTGGAGGAGATAAGTATTCAATGGTTATATCCACTGCCCAGAAAAGGCTTAAATCTTATGAGGGAGGAAACTTTTATACTCTTCTCAGAGAAGTTTATAATGTAAGTGATGATGAAATAAATGAGCTTGCATTAAAATATTTATATTTTGCTACTTCTCCAGGTTTCAATATCAAAATAGACGAAGAAACTTATAATAAGTTTCTTGAAAGCAATATAGAAGAACTTGATAAACAATATGAGAGGTTTTTAAATTTAAGTAATAATTAACGGGGGATTTTAAAGAATGACTTATGACAATGTAGAATTATTTAAATATATAGAACAAAGGGCAAAATTTAATGTTGAGAATAAAAAGTTCTTTAGAAATACAGATATATTGAGAGCTGCATTTGGAGTATCGGAAGAAAAAGCATATGAAATTATAAGAGATATTATGGCAAGTGGAAAAGTTGTTCCAAATACAAAGGACTCTCTTATTGATGAATATATGAATATGCTTGCCAATGGATATATGACTTTAAGTGAGCAATACAACCTTATGGGTGGAGATAAGCTTACTTCAATAAAGAAAGAAGCGGATAGGCGAAAAAAGAAATTCGTTAAAGGAAGTATAATAGATATGATGGAAGTCGTATTTAATATACCTCATGATGAAGTTAAGGATGTACTTATCAGATATTTAGATACAATAGAATCTACTGATTTTTCTTTTAAATTTAATGAAGATAGTTTTTATAAATTTATTGAAAATGATATGGATGAACTTGATAAACAGGCAGAGAGATTTGGAATATAGTGATAAAAAAATTCAAGCTTAATACAGCTTGAATTTTTTTATGGAGTCTGATTATCCATCATTTTAATAAAATTTACTTAATGATTATTTAGTAAACAGGCACTTAAACTCGCCTTAGCAAAGACGAGTTTAAATTATTATAGCTAATTTAAATATATTATTCTACTATAAAAATATAATTAAGTAAAATAAAAACTATATGTCTTTTAGATTATTTTAATACTCTAACAATAGCTAATATTATGAGTAATGCGCCAGATAGCCATGACAATTCTAAATTTAGTTTTTCAGAGAATTTCTGACCTAATAAGACACCAATTGAAACGGCCAAGGTTCCTATAACAAAGCATAATATCAAAGTCTGGATATAATTGATGCTGCATAGACTTGAACCGAAACCTACTGCAAGGCTGTCTAAAGATAAGGCTAAAGCCAAATAAAATGATTCTTTTGAGTTAAGAGATTTAGATTTATCAAAATCAGCTTTTGTCTCATCAGCATATACCTGCAAAACGAATTTGAAATCAAATAATTTAAATGTTAAAGGATAATCGCATTTAGTTTTTTTAGAAATATATGATTTAAAGAAGTATTCAAACAAACGATATATTCCAAGAGACATAAGAATTATGAATCCAAGAATTACAGGAAGATTTCCAGAAAGAAAGCTTTTAAACACAGAACCAATAAATAGAGAACAGGCTAACGTTAATGTACAGACCAAGTTTATTATCATAATAGATTTTGGAGGGATTTTTATTTTTGAAGTACCATAGGCTATACTAGCAACAAATGAATCTATACATAAGGATGATACAAGTAACAATGACTCAAGCATAAATCTTACCTCACATTTCATATATACACAATCATAATATGAAGAAATACTACAATTAGTTACACGAACTGTAATAAAGTGTAATCTAATGTAGTTTATTTTTATTTAAATAGATATATTAAGAAAAAGTGATTCATGATATACTTAAATAGTAAAAATGAGATATGAATTTTAAATATAAATTTTAATTGTAACTACTTATTTGACAGATGGAGGAGAAAAAATGTACAAATTAATAGCATTAGATATGGATGGAACGCTTCTTACTAGTGATAAGAGAATATCAGATAAGACTAAAGAAGCATTAAAAAAAGCAGAAGAAAAAGGAGTTAAAGTTGTACTAGCTTCTGGAAGACCTCTAAGTGGGATTACTAAATCATTAGAAGAACTTAATTTATTTAAAGGTGATGATTATGTACTAAGCTTTAATGGCGGAATAGTAATTAATAGCAAAACAGAGGAAGTTGTAACAAGCAATTTGCTAAAAGGATCAGATTTAAAGAAAATATATGAAATTTCTAAGGAACTTGATATAAATATTCATGCATTTTCATTAAAGGAAGGTTTAATTACTCCTA
>JAEWQX010000026.1 GCA_023399035.1 Bacillota bacterium
TACTATTGTAACTAATCTAAATAAAATCTTATTTAAATATCATAATTAAGATTTAATATTAAATCTGCAATAAATAATTTATAATAAAAGAAAAAACATAATTCTTAACTATGAATTGTGTTTTTTCTTTTTATAAAAATTATTTATCATATATTTAATGTTAAATCTTCATTGTAATTTTTAACTAAGATTTTATTTACATTGGTTACAAGAGTATTTATATATGTTTGTTAATCTTATTGAGAAAATAAGAAATTATAATAGTTAAGGCGTAATCATAAAGTAGAAAAGCAGCTTGAGCTATTAATGCAACAATCCATAGTGAAATGCCTATATTAAGTCCTATGAACAGCTTGAATAAAATATAAATACTGAATAAAAGTACATTAAATACAAGAAGCTTTACTATTATTTCATAAATAAGATTGTCTAGTTTTTCAATGAAAAATTTAATTATCCCATAGACTCCAAAGAATAATGTATACAGTAGTGCAATATTGATAGGTACTAAGAAAAAGCTTAAGATACTGCAGGATATGTATACAAGGATTGTATTTTTCAATGATGTCCTTATAATTGATATAGGAATTAAACATGATGCAATAGTCAGGATAGATAATGTACTTATGGGAAGTAGTGAAGTAGAATATAAAACAGCAATGGTTAAGGCAATTAATATTCCACTCTGAGCAACATTGTTTGATTTCATAATAAACCTCCCTTAAATCTTACTAACAGCAGCCTATTAAATCTCCGCCGGTACATTCACATAATGTGTCTAAGCACCATAAATTCATACAACAATCACAAGCATCATTATTATTCATTCCTGTAGTTCTGTAATATGGGTTTGAGAAATTATTACCTCTCTGTCTTAGTGAATTCAGAGTCTGTCTGTATTCAAAATTGTTAGGATCCATTCTTACAGCTGTATTTATATGATCTAGGGCTGAATCATACCAGTTTTTGTTGTACATGATAACTCCATATAAATAATGCCATTCAGCATTCCTGTTATTAATACTGTTTAATCTCTGTTCTGCATATGCAAAGTTTCGAGATTGAATCATTCTTCTTACTTCTTGAAAATCATTAAAGCTGCTATTGTTTGAGTAGTTATTGTTATTAGAGTTTGAATTCCATGAAGAGGATGAACTGCCGCTATTGTAAGAGTTTGATCCTCCGTTTTTTGTAAGAATTTCATAAGCTTTATTGATTTCTATGAGTTTTTCCTGAGCTAGTTCCTTTAATGGATTATCTCCATATTGGTCCGGATGATATTTTTTAATAAGCTTTCTGTAAGCACTTTTGATTTCTTCCTGGCTTGCACCGGGATTTACACCTAATACTTCATATGGATTCATTTTATAAGTCACTCCTTTTGGTTTCATTAGTATTATCAGGATGATTAATAACTTTTATGTATTTATCCATCAATCCAAGTTCAACAATATTGTATAAGATATCTTTATTTCTTTTTAGATCTAATTTCATTAAGTTTTCTTTTATACTATATCCACAGTTAAGTATTGTGAATTCAACTCGTGGTTTTATAGATTCCATAAATTCTTCATATATTATATTATCTTTATTATATAGAAAATCTAAAGGGTTAAATTTCTTATTTTCCATATCTTTTTTCAAGTCATCAAGAGCATCAATAAGATAAATCCATTTACCTATAGAATATCCCAATATATAAAGTATATCCCTTAATTCATCACAATCGTTAATGAGTTCGTATGGATAATTTTTAAATACAGCACCTACGAGCCTGCTAAATGGATCACATATTTCATCTAAAGAACTAAATGATTTACTATGTTCTAATATGGAAAGTTCATTTAAACACTTTTTTATTTCAAAATCAGTTTTAATAACAGATTCGGGAAACTTTTTTCTATATGGACTTAATATTGAAGCGTAAATTTTACTTTTCAATGATTTATCATCTTGAACATCATCAACAAGCTTATAGTAAAAAAGAGCTATATTTATATATGCAGCATATGATATAGCCTTATTGTTATATATAACTGTCTTTTTTTCTGTAGGGTGCAACATGCACCTATGAGAAGAAACTTCAATTTCATCTGGATTTATCCCATCGAGAAGCAATCCTAAAAAAGTCATGTCATAATTAAGAGCCAGCCTTGGAATATTTCCAAACTGCTTTTTTATATGACAGCATAACCCGCAGTAGTAGCATTTAAATCTGCCAAAATCTTTTACTTTTAGTTCTCCTTTTAGTGGAGTAACATATCCAAACAATAAAAACACTCCTCATATAATATAATAAGATATCATAAATTATATATTAATTATAAACTATTATTCAATAAAGTTTATATACAGGAATTGAATTTTCAGATAATATTAACATTTATATTTATTATAAATCTAAAGAAAATAAATTTTACCGCGATAAATAAATAATAATGTCAATATTTAAAAGTATATGGAAATCAATTATTTCATAAGAAAAAAATACAAAAAATTTTTTAAAAAGGTATTTACAACGGATAATAATTATTATATAATAAAAACTGTCAAGAAGATAAAACAAAAGATAATAAAAAGTTAATTATAAATGTGTGTAGGAGGAATAAAATTATGAAAAAATTTGTTTGTACAGTGTGTGGTTATGTTTATGAAGGTGAAGCAGCACCAGAAAAGTGCCCAGTATGTGGAGTAGGTCCAGAAAAATTCATGGAACAAAGTGGAGAAATGACTTGGGCATCTGAACACGTAATCGGTGTAGCACAAGGAGCTTCAGAAGATATAATGGCTGACTTAAGAGCTAACTTTGAAGGAGAATGCTGCGAAGTAGGTATGTACTTAGCAATGGCTAGAGTAGCTCACAGAGAAGGTTACCCAGAAGTAGGAATGTACTATGAAAAAGCAGCTTATGAAGAAGCAGAACATGCAGCTAAATTTGCTGAATTATTAGGAGAAGTTGTTACAAACTCAACTAAGAAGAACTTAGAATTAAGAGTAGAAGCAGAAAATGGCGCTACAGCTGGTAAGACTGACTTAGCTAAGAGAGCTAAAGTAGCTAACTTAGATGCTATACATGATACAGTTCATGAAA
>JAEWQX010000036.1 GCA_023399035.1 Bacillota bacterium
TCTGGAAGAACTGTAGGTTCTTCATATCCAAGTATCCTTTCTACTTCTTTTATATCTGCTGCATAACGCTCTCCATTTAATCCAAAAATAATTATTTTACTAATATCTAATGCCATTTACTATTTCCTCCTATAAAAGTAACTTATCAATTGTTATATCACCCATCTCATCTACATATGCCTTAACATTTCTAGATGATACATCTAAAACAAGCTGCTTTTCACCAAAACAAAATGTTGTGTTATTATATGCTATATCGGCTGTAATGACACCATCTTTAGGTACCTTAAGCACTGTGTTTACTCCTGCCTCACTTCCAACAGTCTTAAGTTTTATTTCTTTTCCTGCTGAAAGGACACCTCCTCTGCATACTGAATTTTCCTGGATAAATTCAATATTATTCAATGCAGTAATTTCTGAAGTATACTGACCCTTTCCATTAATGAATACGCTTCCTATAGCTTCTACTTTTGATCCTTGAATATATTCTGTGTATATGTTAGCTTCATCAGCTTCAAATGATTCAAGTTCATCACATTCTTCCTTTAACAGTCCAATGAACTCTAATAATTCTTCTTCATGCTGTATAGTGATAGGTCCAAAGCCAACTATCTTATTATTTATAAACGATGTTATAGGAGAATCTGTTATTCCCTGAATTTCACATTCTTTTATTATAGTTTCACATAGTGGAATAAATGTCTTATACTTATTTTCTATTAATATCTTTACAAGTTCTCCTACCTTTCTGCTGCCGAGTACATTGTTATTTGCTAGCTGAACTGCATCAGAATACAAATCATCCACAATACTTATTGTATCATTCAGATTTAAAAGATATTTTTTCTTATTTATTGCCTTTTCACCTGCACTAACTGTTGAATTAAGTATATTTCCTCTAACAGTAATGTCACTTGCTGCTATAACTTTTGCTGATTCTACATTTTTCCCTACTAGAACTGTATTTCCAGCAATTACTTCCATCCCTTCATCAACTGTCTTTGCAACTTCCACATCAGCTACAAAGTTTATGTTTCCTGTACTTAAATTTACTTCTTCTACTTCATACACCTGATGGACCTTAAATGTATTTGATCTAAATGAAGGTTTTCCTTCCACTGTTGCTATAACCTTATTATTTTCGTATTTACAGCCCTCACCTGTTTTAAATTTTACACGTGACGCATCTTTACGCTTAATATCGTTTCCATATATATCCTTGCCATCTTTTCCTGGTTTAGAAGGAATTACTCTTGCAATTTCTTCTCCAGCTTTCACTGTAGCAAGCATAAATCTATTTCTATAATCGATTTTAATTTCTGTATCCGCACTTTCTTTAAGCTTATCAGAATCCTTAAATAATATCTCCATTTTTTCAGGAGTACCTTCAATGGCTTGTACACCCTTTGCAACTAATAAATTTATTACTTCATCCTTATCGCATGCTTCTTCTATATTCTTTTCTTCTATTCCAAATACTATCTTTTGATCTTTTAGAGCTTCTTTGATATCTTTCGCTGTATATTTAGGTGCATATTTTTCTTTAATTAAAACCCTTTTTAAAATTAAATTTTTAATTAGCTCAGAATCTTCAATATCATATATAAGCTGTGGTATTGACTTAATTGTTATATACGCTTCCATCTTATCCTTTGAAACTGAAATTCCCAGCCTTCTTTCTGCTTGCTGGCTTTCAACTATAGCACATTCAACCACATCAGATTCCTTAACCCCTTCAATAATGTCAGTTTTAACACCATTTAAGAATAAATCTATGCCTTCACATGATTTAATAGTAATAATATCATTCTCATTATTTGAAGGCTTTACAATTATTCTTCCATTTTTAACTTGCGCTCCATATAAATTAGGACTGTTATCTTTTTTATCTTGTATATTTCCACTATTTAAATTGCTAAAATCATTTTGAATTTCTATGGTTATCTTTTTTTTAAAGAATTTTCTTTCTTCTTTAATTACTTTATACTTTAAATCATTTGTATTAACATTAAGTTCTTCTGATGCTTTTTTCAAGCATTCATCAATACTGTCTGCAGAAAATATCAAATTCATAACTAATCCCCCATAAAAATACTTATTACTTTTAGTATACCACAGGGATATACAATTTTATATGAATTTTTACATTTTTGTGGTATTTACCTATGTCATTTATCTAATTATGTTGGATAATAATAAAAATATCATCCAACATAACTTTAATTCTTTAAATCACTTTATATTTACTCAAACTTCAATTTTTCGTAGTATTTTTTGCACTTTTATCCTTGTGATTTTGAACTTTATGTTTAATATAGTGTCATTTATAATACACGAGCTTATAGTATATATCAGTCTCTAATATAGTATATTAATCAGAAAAACTAATTTTCTATATATTTTTTCATTGCTGAATTATATTCATCTAATAATTTCTTAATAACATCGTTTTTAGGGTTTAATTTTATTTCACCTACTGAATTTATAGGAAGAACCTTTGGTGAAGTTCCTGAAATAAACATACCATCAAGTTTATCAATATCATCGTAACTGTATTCTTCTTCCCTTACACTTACTCCTATATTATGAGCCAGTTCTATTATTTCTCCTCTTGTTACACCTGGAAGAACTGCTTTTGCGGGTGAAGTTATTAGTTCATTTCCTTTAACCATGAATATATTAGACTTGCTTCCTTCTGTAATAAATCCATTTCTATCTACAAGTATTGCTTCATAAGCATTATTTCTGCTTATTTCTTCATTAACCTTGTTTCTGAAATCATCATTCACTATTTTTGCATTAGGATTGCTTCTTTCACCAAAGTAAAAAATAGTCTTAACACCTTTTTCGTACATTTCATCTGTTGGATATGAATGTGGAATAAAGAATATCTTTAACTCTCTTGAGTTCAAACCATAAGTTATCTTTATGTTTCCTATAGTCTTGTTTTCTTTTTTCACTAGTTCCCTTATCTTGGCACGTATTTCCTCAAATTTTAGTGGAAATTCCTGTCCTACAAGTTTAAAAGAATTTTTCATTCTCTTAATGTGTGCCTCTAAAAAAATTGGTTTGCCATCAATAACTCTTAGTACCTCATAAATAACTTTTTCCTCCATAATACTAATACATCCCTTTCTATTTCCATTTCAATATTTCTATGTCTTTATGACCTTTTTTATAATTAATCAAATATGGTTTGCCTACTAAATCTAATAATGGTTTATCTGATAATGAATCTGAAAACATATAGGATTCATTAAAATCTACTTCTATATTATTTTCCTTAAGGTAAGACTTCAATCTTTTTACCTTTTCTTCACCCTTACAGTTTTCACCATCCATTTTTCTAAGAAATGCTCCATTTTCAAACTTAAATTTTGTTCCAATAATCTTATCCACTTCTTCTATTGCATAAAATTCATTAACATAAAATTCAGGTGATGCAGATATAAGATAAATATCATACCCCTTACTCTTTAAATCCTTTATCATATCAAGAGCATCCTTATAAAGTATATTTTTCAGCCTGTCATTATAAAAATTCTTCACAAGCAGAGCTAAATCCTTTTCTTTAATATTATCTATAAATTTAAGAAAAGTTTCCTTAACCTTCTTTTCATCATAAAATTTTATAAAATACATGAAACCGCAGTATACTGCCCTTGGTAAAAATCTTAAATTTCTCTTATCTTTTTTTATTGCATATTTAAATAGCTCCATAAGAGTTTCTTTTCTTGTGATTGTATAATCTATATCAAATATAGCAAGTTTTTTCAATTTATTCTGCCACCTTCATCTATAATCTTACGTGTCTAATTCTAGTATAATTTTTACATAATTAAAAGTATAATATTAATTATCTACAAAAATAAATTAGATAAGAATCAAATTTCACAAATAAAAATAGTTTATTAAATAAAACATTTTTTCCAATTCCTACTCCTATATTATATGTTACAAAAATAATTAAAATATAACAAGGTAATCATATAAAAAATTATCATCTGACTCTGCATTATAATATAAAAAGTATATGCACTACGTTTTTTAGTTCTTAAACTTCTCAATCCATTAATATTATATTAAGTTTTAGATTTAATATTTTTTATAATTTTCTGGATAATAAAAAAGTGGCTACGCCACGCCCACTTCGTGGATAACACTTTGACCTAGTTATATCTCTTAATCCATTGGTATGACTAGGTTTCAGTTTTAAAAATTTTTATACTTTCCTAGATAATTAAAAAGACTCACATATGTAATTACATGTGAGCCTCGTGTTATTTATATTATTTAATCTTGTTTAAGAATGCTGCTATTCTGTCTATACCTCTTTCTATTATCTCCATTGATGTAGCATATGATAATCTTACATACTCATCAAGTCCAAAACCTGCACCCGGTATAACAGCTACTTTTTCTTCATCAAGAAGAACTCGTGCAAAATCTACAGAATTCTTAATTTCTTCACCTTTAAATGTAGTATT
>JAEWQX010000110.1 GCA_023399035.1 Bacillota bacterium
TGGCGCTGAAGAAAACCGCGCAGGAACTGGATAAAGCGGTTGCTGAAGCAACGCCGTATGAACCGGCGGGCAAAACTCAAACGGCGACCACTGAAGGTAAGAAAGAGAGTGCAGGCGCTTATCGTCACTTGCTAACGGGCGTCTCTTACATGCTGCCGATGGTCGTTGCTGGTGGTCTGTGTATCGCGCTTTCTTTTGCTTTTGGTATCGAAGCGTTTAAAGAGCCGGGTACGTTGGCAGCGGCGCTGATGCAGATTGGTGGTGGTTCAGCCTTTGCGCTGATGGTACCGGTACTGGCAGGTTATATTGCCTTTTCCATTGCCGATCGTCCGGGCCTCACGCCGGGTCTGATTGGCGGTATGCTGGCGGTCAGCACCGGTTCTGGCTTCATTGGTGGTATTATTGCGGGCTTCCTGGCTGGTTACATTGCGAAGTTAATCAGTACGCAATTGAAACTGCCACAGAGTATGGAGGCGCTGAAACCGATCCTGATCATTCCGCTAATTTCCAGTCTGGTGGTCGGTCTGGCGATGATCTACCTGATCGGTAAACCGGTTGCTGGCATTCTCGAAGGGTTGACTCACTGGCTGCAGACCATGGGGACTGCGAATGCGGTTCTGCTGGGGGCGATCCTCGGTGGCATGATGTGTACTGACATGGGCGGTCCGGTAAATAAAGCAGCGTACGCATTCGGTGTGGGTCTGCTGAGTACTCAAACCTATGGCCCGATGGCGGCGATTATGGCGGCAGGTATGGTGCCACCGCTGGCAATGGGTCTGGCAACAATGGTGGCGCGTCGCAAATTCGACAAAGCGCAGCAGGAAGGTGGCAAAGCCGCTCTGGTATTGGGACTGTGCTTCATTTCGGAAGGTGCAATTCCGTTTGCTGCTCGTGATCCGATGCGTGTGCTGCCGTGCTGTATCGTGGGTGGGGCGCTGACTGGCGCAATCTCAATGGCGATTGGTGCGAAACTGATGGCACCCCACGGTGGTCGGTTTGTTCTGCTGATCCCTGGCGCTATTACGCCGGTACTGGGTTACCTGGTAGCAATTATTGCCGGTACGCTGGTGGCGGGTTTGGCCTATGCCTTCCTGAAACGTCCGGAAGTGGACGCAGTAGCGAAAGCAGCGTAATAAAAGGTGTGTTACAGGGCAGAAATTTCCTGTCCTGTAACATTTGATGAGCGCAAAGAGAATGACCGGTTTGTGAATGTAATTTTATGAATTTAAATGGTTTTATCTTTCAGTAGAAACCTGAAACGTTCATCAAACACTAAGGTTATTTCCTCAAGGGCAGATTCTTTTCTGCCCTTTTTTATTGTTCTGTTCTGTGCATCCCGTCACAAATTCCTCGCTTTTGTAATTCAGGCATTTAATCGCATTTTGTGAGCCTGCTCAAATCTGCCCATTTTGCCTCTCTGGCGGTAATTTACTTTACGTAAAACATGCATACTATGAGCACATGTTTAAATATGAACACATGTTTAAACCGTCTTTGCAGTATCTATATTCTTGTGGATTGACAGGGTTGGTAATTTTTTACCAGAGGACGTGCTATGCGCGAAAAGGATTATGTCGTAATTATAGGTTCGGCGAATATTGATGTCGCCGGATATTCACATGAATCATTAAATTATGCGGATTCAAATCCAGGTAAAATAAAATTTACGCCTGGTGGAGTAGGGCGCAATATTGCACAAAACCTGGCGTTGCTGGGTAACAAAGCCTGGCTACTGAGCGCAGTAGGCAGTGATTTTTATGGTCAATCGCTGCTAACGCAAACCAATCAATCTGGCGTTTATGTCGATAAATGCCTGATTGTGCCGGGAGAAAATACGTCTAGTTATTTATCATTACTCGATAATACCGGTGAAATGCTGGTTGCTATAAATGACATGAATATTAGCAACGCTATTACAGCTGAATATCTCGCACAGCACGGTGAATTTATTCAGAGGGCAAAGGTCATTGTCGCAGACTGTAATATCAGTGAAGAGGCACTGGCATGGATTCTGGATAATGCCGCCAACGTACCCGTATTTGTCGATCCGGTTTCGGCATGGAAATGTGTCAAAGTGCGCGACCGTCTAAATCAGATCCACACTCTCAAGCCAAACCGCCTTGAAGCGGAAACCCTGAGTGGGATTGCGCTGTCAGGGCGTGACGATGTGGCAAAAGTTGCTGCCTGGTTCCATCAACATGGCCTGAACCGACTGGTATTGAGCATGGGCGGCGACGGCGTTTATTACAGCGATATCAGCGGTGAAAGTGGCTGGTCTGCGCCGATCAAAACCAATGTTATTAATGTTACCGGAGCGGGCGATGCCATGATGGCGGGACTTGCTTCGTGTTGGGTAGACGGAATGCCGTTTGCCGAATCTGTTCGTTTCGCACAGGGATGTTCGTCAATGGCGCTCTCCTGTGAATACACCAATAACCCCGATTTATCGATTGCCAACGTTATATCGTTAGTGGAGAACGCAGAATGTCTGAATTAAAAATTTCCCCTGAATTATTACAAATTTCCCCGGAAGTGCAGGACGCTTTAAAAAACAAAAAACCGGTTGTGGCGCTGGAATCGACCATTATTTCTCACGGGATGCCGTTCCCACAAAATGCCCAGACCGCAATTGAAGTAGAAGAAACTATTCGTAAACAGGGCGCAGTACCTGCCACTATCGCCATTATTGGCGGCGTGATGAAAGTGGGTTTAAGCAAAGAAGAAATTGAATTACTGGGTCGTGAAGGGCATAACGTGACCAAAGTTAGTCGTCGCGATTTACCTTTTGTTGTTGCCGCCGGAAAAAATGGCGCAACCACTGTGGCTTCAACGATGATTATTGCGGCGCTTGCCGGAATTAAAGTATTTGCCACCGGGGGAATTGGTGGTGTGCATCGCGGGGCGGAACATACCTTCGATATTTCTGCCGATTTGCAAGAACTGGCAAATACTAATGTCACCGTTGTTTGTGCCGGGGCGAAATCTATTCTCGATTTAGGATTAACCACTGAGTATTTAGAAACCTTCGGTGTGCCGTTAATTGGCTATCAGACTAAAGCGCTGCCTGCGTTTTTCTGCCGTACCAGCCCGTTTGACGTCAGCATTCGTCTCGACAGCGCCAGTGAAATTGCCCGTGCAATGGCGGTGAAATGGCAAAGCGGGCTGAACGGTGGCCTCGTGGTAGCGAACCCGATCCCGGAACAGTTTGCGATGCCGGAGGAATCTATCAATGCAGCCATAGATCAA
>JAEWQX010000167.1 GCA_023399035.1 Bacillota bacterium
TTTTTAATATATTTTAATTTTTGTTTAAATTATTTTGTAACTTATTTATAATATGTATATAGTTGTTCATAATATTGATAAAGTTATTTTGCTTTTTGTAAATGTTATTAATAGTTATATTAAACATATAAAAAGTAACAATAAAGATTTTAAATATATTAATAAACATATTTGAAATTATGGAAAAACCATTTACAGATTCATTTCCTCAAAGTATTGATATATCTAGGATTGAGTCTATTTTATATTTTCGATAAACTGTAAGTATATATATTAATAGTAGGATAATAAATATATAGTAAGATAAGAAAATAAACTGCAAGATAAAAGATTAACTAAGATAATTTTCATCATATGAATTAGAGTATTTATATAATATATATTAAAATAAAAAGAATATTATAACTTCAATATATATTTCATATTAGTACTTACCCTTATAAATCTTAATTTCTTTAAGAAAGTATTTTAAACTAGAACATATATACTACATTTGTTATAATAATCATTAGAAAATTTTATATATGATTTTCCCTATAATAATGAAAAATTAACTAAAGTAAAAAATGGAGGTGATTTTATTCTATGGATATAACAAAAAAAGAATTTGAAGAATTTCCAAAGGTAGATTATATTTTCAGTGAGTATCTTTATAGATATAAGATACAAATGGATAAGGAATACGGCGTATTGTCTCAAAATAATGATTCTGTAGATATAAAAAAAATAAAAGCATGGCAGCATTCCTATAAAATCAATTATTATAATATTATGCTTTTTGATAAATATCTATATATGAAATATGGAGATACTGACTTTACGATAAAAGATGTTAAAGAAAAACATATCCAGGAGTTTCTTGATTTTTCTTATAAAGTCATGAAAAATAAACCTATAACAATTAATCAGAAACTTGTTTCTTTAAGAATGATAATGAAATATATATGTTCCTATTATAATGTTCTTCCATATAATATAGCACTTATGGTTCCTAAAATGAAGATAGAGCCTGTTAAGCCTCAGTCAATAAGCTATAGTGATATAAAGAAGATTCTGTCTATATTAAGAAATAAGAATTACGGAATACGTGATGTATGTATTTGCAAGATTATCATGACAACTGGCATGAAGATAACTAGTATTTTCAATATGAAAATCGATGACATAGATATTGAAAACAGATTAATACGATATAACAATGGGGGGAAAGATATATTCTACCCTATTCAGGATACATTATATAATGATTTATGCAGCTATATTAATTTTAGAAACGCTATTAATCCAAAATGCAATAATCTATTTGTTAATTCATCTGGAAAGCCTAAAAACATAAGGTCATTTCAGATTGCATTCAGGAATGCAGTAATCAAGGCAGATCTGGATGAAGCATATACAGCTCAGAATCTAAGGGCAAGTTTCTTATATGAAATGGGACGAATACTTAATGATGAAAGCGAGCTCAGTGAACTTACAGATCAGAAGATAGTTAAACAGTATATAGCACTTAAAGAAAATCACTTTAATGATATAATATAAGATTTATTCTATAATGAATAGGCAGCTATAGATACCTTAGCTCAAACAGAAATATAAAGCTAAGGTATCTATTGTATTATATATAATATCATTTATTCTAAATATAATAGATTCTAAAATTTAAGACTGAATCATATTTTTTGATTCAGTCTTAAATAATATCAGTTAACTTTTTTTATATTATACTTTTCTTTTAAGGCTTCTATTTCAGCAATAAGAGAATCCTTGTATTCACTTGGAACTTTTATTGTTATGCTGCTCAATTCTTCTTCATTTAATAATGAAGATAA
Source organism: Bacillota bacterium (assembly GCA_023399035.1). Taxonomy (GTDB): domain Bacteria; phylum Bacillota; class Clostridia; order Clostridiales; family Clostridiaceae; genus Clostridium. Next base: position 1,830 of record JAEWQX010000167.1, read on the forward strand.
TTCTTTTCTGTTTACTTTACCTGTTTTATGATCACAGGCAGATTTAATTTTAGAATATTTCTTATTCAAAGTTGAAATATCATAAGTATCAATTATATAATCCTGATCATCTGGAAGCAGTTTAGAAATAGCAACACCTGCTTTAATGCTTAATTTATCATTATCTACTGCATTTTGTGCTTTTTCTGTAAGATTTCCAAGACATTTATATGATATTAATTGTCTGCTTGTAATATGGTATTCATCAGCTATGACTGAATTAATGTCAAATTTAAGCTTCTTATCTAAGGAATCCTTCTTTAACTTTCTATATTTGAAGTTTATTGAGCGTGCTTTCTGGATTGTAGTAAGCTGTCTTTGAACCCAGTTTGTATCTACAATAATTTCTTTGGCTTCTTCTTCAGATAAATCATGTTCCTTAATTACAGCATGGATCTTAGAATATTTATCATAATTCTGATTATCACGCAATATTTTATATGCATGGACTCTGTTATGTCCGCTTAATATCATATATTTACCGCTGTTATCTTTTTTCCATACTATAACAGGTTCCTGAAGACCGATGCTTACAATACTTTCAATAAGCTCCTGCATCTTTCCTGCTGGAAGCCTGTCATAAAAGTTCCATTCATCTGGTGCACTGTATAAGTCATTTATATCTACAAGGACAGAATCAAGGCCACTTGAAGCGCTAACAAGATGGTTTACTATGCTGTCTGTATAGTTCTGTGTAGATGATGCAGCAGATATATTGCTATCAGGATTTTGAATTTCTGAAGTACTGCTGAAAAAACTAGATGCAATACCTGATGGTTTTTTATCAGTATTTCTATTTGTTCTTAAATTAAAAGTACCCTTGTTATTTTTTTTAACCATAAATTTATATTTTTCTCCTATTATAAACGCTAATAATTTTTATTAACCACATCTATAATTATTTATAGAAATTATAATGTGAAGCAGTTAACTTACGGGATTTTTTTGTTATTACTTTACTATATTAAGTATTTCATTAGTAAGGTCTCTGAATTCATTAGAGATTCTACAGTTACTGTTGTATGCAAGAACAGGCATATTTCCAACCTGTGCATTTTCAATATTAGTATCAACTCTTATTATGCTGTCTAATAATATGTCACCGTAATTTTCCTTCAGCCACTCATGACTCTTTTTTGTAATACTCTTTCTAGAGTCATAATTATTGATTACAAGTTTATAATCAATGAAATTAGGATTGAACTGCTTAGCATCATCAATAAAGTTTAATAGGATCCCAATTCCTTCTAAACCAAATGCACCAAGCTGAACAGGAACTATACAGTAATTTGTTACATTGATAACATTAAAGTTAAGTATAGAAAGACTTGGATTTGTATCAATGACTATAAAATCGTAAAGTCCTTCATTAATTGTGTTAGTAAGGATTCTTTTAAATATGTATTCTCTTGCATTTTTAGTGAACATCAGCATATCTATAGCTGATAATGCAGTATTATATACTACAAAGTCTAAATTTTCATATTCACTTTTAATAATACAATCCTTTAAGTCAATTTCGTTTTTTAAAGCAATTGCCAGGTTTCTTTCTTCATCAGTTTCTAAATCAAATGAATGTGTAAGATTACCCTGCATATCGGCATCTATACATAATACTCTATAACCAAGTTCTGCAAGGCAGAATGAAACTGAACCAGTAACTGAAGTCTTACCTACTCCGCCTTTGTTACTCATAACAGAAATAACTTTAGTGTCTCTGAAGTTTTCCTTATATATTTCGTTTATCTCTAAATTTAAATATTCACAGATCTTTTTTAAATAACTTTTTTTAGGAATAAAATCTCCACATTCCATTTTTTTATATTCATCTAATGGAATATTTAGTTCATCACAAATCTGTTTTTGAGTTATATCAAGTTCATTTCTTTTATCTTTTATTAATTTGTAATATAATTTGCCTTTCAAATATAATCACTCCTCTAATGTATATATTACCATAAATATTAAGAAATTTAACTCTTAAATATTCACTTATTCACAATAATTTATTAATTATTTTCAAAAATGAAATATATGAGAGGAAGATTATAAAATGAATTGTAAAAATATTCATATGTGAAATAAAACTTATTAGAGAAATTAATATATTTTACATTTGATTAGCATAATTATCTAGATTATAACCAGTAATATAATTTTTAATCAAAAATAAATAACTTTTTAAATTAATTTCTATACTCATTATATGAGAATAGCCAAGAAATCACTGGAGAAAACTGAATAAGGTATTTTTCAAGCTTAAAAAACACCTTATTAAATAGGCTATATATCTGCTATATATCATATGTAGCATTTTTATAATAATTATATATCATTGATATAACATTATTGTAGTTGAAGCTTTTAAGAGAGGTTTAAAATGATTATATATTGATTATATACTGTTGATATATATTAGTTACATAAATGTTATATTGCTTATATAACATTTATACATCAGATATATAACTATAAACATTGATGGAATATTGTTTTATATATTTTATTATTATTTTTATTATGGAGCTTTGAGTTAAAGATATTTTTTAGATATTAATGTAATTAAACTTATTCATACTGTGAATCAGCTTCGAAGGAAAGATGAGGAGCTATTTTTAATGATAAAGCTCAGCAGCTAAATTATGGCTGAAATGTATGCAAGAACATTGCTGAGTAATAAACATTAGGTAGGTATATATGTTTAATATTGATATCTACAGCTATGAGTGAGGAAACAATATTAGCAAATTATCTACAGTAATAAGATAATAGTTAAAATTATTCCAAGTATTAATAACTTGAATTAAAAAATAAATGGGTATAACTGTATTTATGTCAATGTGCATATGACAAAGCAAATTGACAATTGGAAAAAAATGTGATAAGATGAATAAAACTTTAGATGTATTCAAAACTGGGAAAAACAATAAAATAATTGAATTTCATACATATAACAAAAGAGTTAAGTTAACATAATAAACATTAATTAAATTCTAATTTCAAAAGAGAAAGACAGATTTTGTATTCTCATGAGGAATAGAATTTTTTTAGCTTTAAATTATAAAAATGCTCATAATTTATATATTTTGTGGAGGAAAGAATTATATGAAAAAGGAAGTTTATATTGCAGTTGATCCAGGTTTTGATACTATCAAAGTTATAGCTAATGGAAAGTTTTTTAAGTTTCCATTTAATACAGAAAAGACAGATGAAAAGAAAATATCAAATATGACTGTTGCTGATGATTTCATTCTGTATAGAAATAAAGATAATGAAACATGGAGAATTGGCCAGTATGCAAGAGAACTTATTTTTGAAAAAAAGGACAGTTCAGATATTGAAGAAAAGATGAAAAGTTTCTATTCAGAAAAGAGATTTGTATCAGATGAATTTACTATTGGATTAAGAACTGCTATTGCAATGGCTGTTTCAGAATTAGGTTTATATGATGAAATAAATAATATCAACATTTTTATCATGGTGGCACTGCCTCATTCAGTAAGAGATAATTATTCTACTCAGGTTAAATCTATATTGTGTGGAAATCATGATTATTTTGTTAAGATTGGCAAGGAACCTGAAGAAGAATATACCTATATAATTGATGAAGATAATATATTTACAGTAAGTCAGACCGTTGCTTCAATTTTAGGAGAGACATCTGATGATGATGGAAATATAGATGAAGATAAGTTTTATTATTTATCTGATGGTCCAACACTTGTTATTGACGGTGGATTTTATACAATTGGTGAGGTAGCAGTAGATCGTGGCGGAAGTATTAATGAAGAAAAGACATTTAGTGATACAGAACATGCAATGAAGAATATTAATATGGAAATAGCAAAAGAACTTGAAGATCAGAGACCAGATATTAAATATTACGTTATTGAATATCTTATGACTAAAAATGATGGTAAAGTAAAATATCTTAATGATGGAAAAGCTGATATCATAGATTTGAATATCTTAAAGAAAGATAAGATAAAAGAAATGAGTTACAGGTTTATTGAAAGTCTAAACAAGAAATATAATAATTTATTGGATTTTAATTATGTTTTAGTAACAGGTGGAACAGGAGCATGCTATTATGATTATCTTAAAGAATATTATGTAGGAAAAGGAATTGTTGAAGAAGACAGGCTTATATTAACTAATAACATTTTAAATGGAAAAGCTTTTAATATAGAATTTGCAATTGCAGCTGGGGCATACAAAGGATTAAAAGGTAAAGTTGCAGCATTAGTGGAGCAATAGTATATGAAGTGTGAAAGAATTGGCTTAAGATTTAGCAAAAAAGATGAAGATATTATTTCATGGTTCTTAATGCTTAGAGAAAATGGAATAGAGCAGAGCTTTGCTGTAAAAGCTCTGCTCAAAGCATTTTTTTTGAATGAAAATATAAATGCAGGAACAGTAAGAATTCGTCATAAAGTATGTATGGATCCTACATCGATTGCCATAAATGAAATAGAATTAAATAATGATATGAGAAATATAAAATCACAGGGAATAAAGCTTGCATCTTTTACAAGAGATATCATAAGATCGTATATCAATATAGGAGAAAATGATAGTGCACCTGAAATTTTAACATTACAGAAAATCCATAATAAATATAAGCTTAAATACTTAAATAGAATTATTTCTAGTGATATTGATGAAATTACTGTTGCCAAGGTTAATGAAAATAATGATTATGACAGTAATTCTTCTAATGTAATTCATGATGTTATGGACAGTAATAATAGTAAATTAAAAAATAAAGAAGATAATTCTGATAATAAAGTTATTAAAGTTGATAAAACAAATACACATACAAATCCTGAAAATAAATCAAAGCAGAATTATTATGATTATAGTAATAAGTTGAGTAATGATGTTGAAAGTAGTAAAGTAGAAACATATAAAAAGCCTAAGAATAAAAAAAGGAATCCATTGCTTGCACAGATTTAATATTTTTAAAAAGCTAAAAAACATCTAGCTAAATTGATTTTCTAAAATATAGAGGAAATTTAAATTTAAATTATAAATATATATAAATATTAAGGAAGGAGATTGTTTATAAAGAACAAAATATTAATAATTATATGAATAAATTAATGAAGTTTAAGACTTTAAGAGAGTTTGAAGAAATGGGATTTGTATTACTAAGTAATGAAGTGATAAACAATACAATTAATAATAATCTTCAGAAAATACTTATAGCTAAGAGAATTACGATTTCTGAACTTTCAAGAAAGACTGGAGTTTCTAAACAGGTTATAAGCAGCAGTATAGTCAAAAATACTAAGATAGGTCTTGACTCTGCAATAAAAATAAGTCGTGTGTTGGAAACTCCAATTGAAGATATATTTGAATTAAAAGATAATGCATGGGTAGATGTATATATTGTTAAGGGTAAAACTGTATACTTAAATATGAAAGATCTGCAAATGATTTATAGTAATGAAAAAAAGAAATACATAAATAAATATGGAACCAGATATTATAATCCAGTTAATCATGATATGTCTAACAAAAAGATAAATGATAATTATATAGAATTGTTTATACAGATAGGTAAAAAAATCATATAAATAAAGTATTTTTCTTTATTCAATGTGAACTTAGTTCACTTATGAAATAAATCCTGCAGAAAAATGAATTATTAATAGAATTATGAAAGATAGTAAATAAATTAAGTCGATAGAACATATATAGAATAGAATTTTAATGGCAATAATAATCAGTATATATAAGGGGACGCGACAATGATAAAAGAATTAGCAACGAAAATAAATGATAAAATTATTAAATTTAAATGTGAAGAAAAACTTGAAGGGTTTACTGAATCATTTATAAGATTATTGGAAGATCAAGATAAAGAGTTCAATATTATTAAAGATGATTATACAATACAGATAGGATGGTCATTTTATTTTATTGAAAGAGAAGGAGATAGTTATAGGATCAAGACATGTGATTATAATAAAAATCCTTTTGAAGATAAAACAGATGATCTGAGTATTTCACTATACATTCAAAATAAGCAGAGCAGACTTTTAAGAGAAATTAATGAACAAGGATGTCCTGTAACATTCCAGGATACTTTAGTTGTATTAAAAGATGCATTAGAAAGCAAAGAAGTATATATGCATAGAAGCAGGGAGCCTGAAGGTAAAGATTCAGGATGGTATTTAGGATTAATTAATGACACAAAAGAAAAATATTCAGTTAATGATTATAAAAGCATATATACATATGAACTTTTAAAGTATAATCCAGTTTTGCTAGAAGTATTATTTATTGAAGTTGGAGATATGGCATTAATAAATGGAAGTGATATAATAGAAATAATTGATAGAGATAATAATAAAATTTATTAATTTAATTATGTTAAAAATAAGAACAGCTTACTTAAGGGGAAGTAAGCTGTTCTTATACTTTATGAGGAAATTTTTTATATATTACTATACTATTATTATAGACAATATCTGTGACAGTTTTATGACAAGATATAAAATAAAAGCAATTTGTAATTCTATATTTTATATTTGAATATAGGTTTGATATTTACATTAAATTAAAAAGACGTTAGCATGATAAATATCTGCAATGAGAATATTAAATTCAGTAATATTATTTCAAATGTGAACTAAGTTCATATTTGAAATTTTTCATGCATTTTTTAAGAATAGCTTATAAAAATAATTTTAAATGAATGTTTTTTTGCAGTATTTATTGCTTTTTTCATTTAAGATATAAAAAGTACTAAAATTTTTAAGAGGTGTAGGAGATTATTGTAAGGAACACAACGAAATTTATGTTTAGAATAATGTAGTCAATATCATTATGTTGTAAGGATTATATAATAAATATTCTATAAAAGCATTGTAAAAAATTATTTATGTTATATTACATTAAAAAATTCACCATGATTTTATTAAAAAAAATCATGGTGAATTTTTATTTATTATTTTATTTATTATCCTATAAAGTTTATAAATATTGTTATTATTGCAGAATTAACAAAGTCTATGAAAAGACATCCTACTATTGGAACTACAAAATATGGTGTATGAACGAACCCATATCTGTTTGTAAGCTCATCCATGTTTGCTATTGCATTAGGTGTTGCACCCATACCAAAACCACATGTTGCTGAAGCGAATACTGCGGCTTCATAATTTTTACCCATAACCCTAAAGGTAATGAAGTAAGCAAAAAGTCCTACAAGAAGAACCTGTGCAAAAAGCATTATCATAAGTGGTAATGCAAGATCAAATAACTGCCAGAGTTTAAGTCCCATTAAGGCCATTGTCAGGAAGAATGATAATGATAATCCTCCAAGAGTTTCAATTTCCTTTTCAACAAATTCTTTATCAGTAAAGTCATATATATTTCTCATAACAGCAGCTACAAGCATTGCGCCTATGTATGATGGGAATGTAAGTCCTGATTTTTGTATTAAATCAGATACTACAGATCCAAGTCCCATTGCTATAAATAGTAAGCATGCACCATTTGTAAGTTTTTTAAAAGATAATATATTTTGATTTTCTTCATTGTAGTCGCCAACTTCGGCTGGGGGATTCTCAGAATTTTCATCACGTACGGTTACTATTTTGTGGTTATTTATTAAAGCTCTTGCAACAAGTCCTCCGATTATACTTCCCATAATAAGTCCAAAAGTTGCTGAAGCTACGGATACTGTAGTAGCACCTGTAATTCCAATTTCTTCGAGCATAGGACCAAAAGAACCGGCAGTTCCATGACCGCCTACCATTGGTATTGAACCTGTGCAGAGCCCAAGAAGTGGGGTGAGATTGAATAAACTTGCAAGGGTTACACCAACAGCATTTTGAAGAATGACAAGAATTATAGCGAGACTAAGGAAAGTTACTACCTTGATGCCTCCCTGCTTTAAAATCTTAATGCTTGCTGTAAAACCTATACTTGTAAAAAATGCAGTCATAAATATATTCTGAAGACTTGTATCTAAATTTATTGTAGCTATATTTGTTAATTTAAATATGAGTATCAGCAGGACAAAGATAAAACCTCCTACAACAGACGGAGGTATGCAGTACTTTGAGAGTATAGCGAACTTGTTTCTCATAAATTTACCAATATAAAATACGATGGAAACAAGAGCCATAGTCTCATAGATATTAAAATTAAATTCCATATATCGTTTTGTCCTTTCTTTTGTAAAATATTTTACGTAATACATATGATATAGTATAAAAAAATCAAAGTAAAGTAAGAAAGTAATAACTCTTACAAAAAAAGGTGTATAAATGCAATAAATCAAAAAAAAAGTTTCATATTTTCTATAAAAAACTATAAAAATATATATATTTTAAAGAAAAAATGCATGAAAATGATAGTAGGGCATCAACAAGAAAAAATGTAATTTAATAAAATAAAATTTGTTAATTCTAATTTTCATATATCTATTATTATTACAATTATTTAATATAGTTATTCAAAAAATAAAAACATATATAATAAATTCTTGAGATAGCTAAATTTTAAAAAATCAATTATTAATTTTTACAAAAAAATCTATTAATCTATAGATAAAAATTACAAATTTCAAATAGAATGAAAAAATTATCTTTGAAAAATATTTTTTTTAGGTGGTAAAATTTATATATACAGAGATAAGGAGGAACAATGTATGAAAAGGATTCAATCTGCATGTCTAGAACAAACAATATGCTTTGAAGTAAAGGATGAATATGAAACATATAAGGCAACTTTAAAGAGAAAGCATATAAAACATAAAATATATGATGAAAAAGTCAATAATGATGGCTCGATTGTTATAAAAATAAAAAGGCAGTATAATTCCTATGACTGCAGTGGATACATTGATTGATAAATAATTTCATAAGTCATGATTAAAAATATATAAAATCTTGTTTACAATTTATTACAAGAATGATATTATATATTTAATGTAAATTAAGTGCACGTAATTTCATTGAACGGAATAATGATATAATTGAAGCAATGAAAGGGAAAAGTATTATAGAATACAGTTTGCAGAGAAAGAATATCTATAGGCTGGAAGTATTCTTAAATATGACTATAAGAAAAACTACCCTGGAGCTATGGCTTATTAGTTTATTATAAGTGAAATGCCATCGGTTAAAGCCGTTATACTTATAGAGATGAATTGAATTTTGTTTATTCAATTTGGGTGGAACCACGGATATATGCATTCGTCCCAAGCTTTGGGACGGGTGCTTTTTATTTTTCTTAAAAAACTATAGATGATTATGTAAAGGAGATGTTAAAAGTGAGTATAAAGATTAAACTTAAGGACGGATCAGAAAGAGAAATTGAAGAAAATTCAACTGTAATGGATCTTGCTCAGTCTATAAGCAGGAAATTGGGAAAGTCTGCTGTGATTGGAGAAGTAAATGGAAAGCTGGTTGATTTATGTACTATATTAAATAGTAATGATGAAGTAAATATATTGACATATGAGGATGAAAAAGCAGAAGATGTTATTAGACATTCAACTTCACATATAATGGCACAGGCAGTTAAGAGACTTTACAAGGATGCTAAGCTTGCAATAGGACCTTCAATAGAAAATGGTTTTTATTATGATTTTGATATAGATACTCCAATTACTTCAGAAGACCTTATAAAAATAGAAAATGAGATGGATAAGATAATAAGCGAAAATTTAAAATTTGAAAGAATTGATGTCTCAAGAGAAGAAGCATTAAAGCTTATGGAAGATAAAAATGAGAGCTATAAGGTTGAACTTATAAATGATCTTCCAGAAGGAGAGCAGATTTCTCTTTATAAACAGGGAGATTATATTGATTTATGCAGGGGGCCTCATATACCATCAACAAAGTATGCAAGAGCTTATAAATTAACAAGTGTTGCTGGTGCATACTGGAGAGGAAATGAAAAAAATAAGATGCTTCAGAGAGTATATGGCGTTGCATTTGCAAATAAAGAAGCGCTTGAAACTCATCTTCACAATCTTGAAGAAGCTAAAAAGAGAGACCATAGAAAGCTTGGAAAAGAATTGAAGTTATTTACTTTTGCAGAAGAAGGACCAGGATTTCCATTTTTCTTGCCAAAGGGCGTAATTCTTAAAAATACTTTAATAGACTTTTGGAGAAAGCTCCACTATGAAGCAGGATATGTAGAAGTTGAAACACCTATAATGCTTAATAAGAAGCTCTGGGAAACTTCAGGCCACTGGTATCATTACAAGGAAAATATGTATACTTCAATGATTGATAATGAAGAATTTGCATTAAAGCCTATGAACTGTCCAGGCGGAATGCTTGTATATAAATCAGAAGCACATTCATACAGGGATTTCCCAATGAGGGTAGGAGAACTTGGCAGAGTCCATAGACATGAACTTTCAGGTGCATTACATGGATTAATGAGAGTACGTGCATTCACACAGGATGATGCACATATATTCATGCTTCCTGAACAGATAAAATCAGAAATAAAGGGAGTAGTTGAATTAATTGATAAGGTGTATTCTAAATTTGGATTCAAATATCATATTGAGCTTTCTACAAGACCAGAAGATTCAATGGGAAGCGATGAAGAATGGAATATGGCTGAAGAGTCTTTAAAAGGTGCATTGGAGGAGTTAAATCTTCCTTATGTAATAAATGAAGGCGATGGAGCTTTTTACGGACCTAAAATTGACTTTCATCTTGAAGATAGTATAGGAAGGACATGGCAGTGTGGTACAATTCAGCTTGACTTCCAGCTTCCACAACGATTTGAACTTGAATATGTAGGCAGTGATGGAGAAAAACATAGACCGATAGTAATACACAGAGTTATTTTCGGAAGTATTGAAAGATTTATAGGAATCTTAATAGAGCATTTTGCTGGTAAATTTCCTACATGGCTTGCTCCAGTGCAAGTTAAGATTCTTCCAATAGCAGATAAATTTAATGATTATGCACAATCTGTTAGAAAGAAATTATATGAAAGCGGAGTAAGAGTTGAAGTTGATGATAGAAATGAAAAGATAGGATATAAGATCAGAGAGGCAAGAAATGAAAGAGTGCCTTATATGATAGTAATAGGAGAAAAAGAAGAAAATGAAGAGAACATTTCTCTTAGAAGCAGAAAGAATGGCGACGAGGGCTCTATGAAGGTAGAAGAACTCATAAACAGGATCATTAAAGAAGTAAAGAACAAAGATATCTAGAAAATATTATTAGTAAATATATATCTATTTATTAAATAGACACTAACTTTTATATTGTCAGTATCTTAGAGATATTGGTATATGAGAATTGGTGTCTGTTTTTATTAAGTACTATTAATTTTCATTACAATTTTTTTAAAATAGTAAGTGAATTATTTATAGAAAATATGGAATATAGAAGTTAGAAGAGTGGAATGTGGAAAATAGCAGTTATTAAAGTGATAAATAATCGTGTAATAATTATAAAAATGCAAAATGTAGATAAAATATATAGCAAAAATTTAACATGGTAATAATTGACAAGTATACTGGTAGTATACTAAAATATTAATAGGATAAATGTGGAAGGGGTAGGAGCAATATTTGGACATAAACAAAAGGAATAACATATTATGTACTGCAGAAAAGTTGTTTTATACCATCGGAATGAATGCAACAACTATGGACAAACTTGCAAAAGAAAGCGGAATAACAAAAAAAACAATATATAACTATTTTGATTCAAAAGAAGATATTTATTATGAAGTGATGCTTAAATCCTATTATGAACTTAATAGATTTCTTAAGACCAATCTTGAAAAAAACAATAATGTTACAGGAATAGATAAGATAAAGATCATTGGAAGCAGTTTAATAGAATTCAATAAAACGAATCCAAATGCATTTAAGGCAATATTTGATTTTCAAAATAAGGATTTAGACAATATATTAAAAAATGATACAGCAGTAAAATGTTATGAAGAAGGGCAGTATATTGTTGAAACAATTATTAAAATTATTAAAGAAGGAATAGAGAAAGGCATACTAGATGATAAGATTGATATTAATAAAACTTTCGCTATGTTATGGGCTTTTATTGTAGGAATGACAAATTTAATAAATTATAAAAGTGAGTATATCGAGAGATATCTTGGGTTATGTATAGAGGATATTCTTAATTATTCTTATGATACTATCTTTCTGACTTTAAAGAAAAAAAATTAGATTTTTTATAATAATTCTGGTTTGTATTAATATTATCAAATTCATAAAAATTATTTTTAATATTTATTTTAATTTTATTTTAAATATAGAGAGGTATTTTATGTATGGGATATATACTGAGAGAAAGTAATAATATGAGTACAGTTACTACTATTATGATAGAAGAAAATGAGTTTTCTGTACAAGCAATTGATGAAGTTGAAAAAATGCTTATTGATATAGAAGAAAAAATGAGCTTTTATCTTACAGATAGTGAAACATCAAGAATAAATAGATATAGTGGTTTGAGGGGGATTAAAGTAAGTCCTTGTACTTTAGATGTTATCAAGGAAAGCATAAAATATTCAATCTTAAGCGATGGAAAATTTGATATCACTTTAGGACCAGTAATTAGTGGTTGGGGAATTTTTTCAAATCATGAAAGAATTCTAAATCGAGATGAAATACAACACTTTATGAGTCTTACAGGGTATAAAGATATAATAATTAATGGCAATATTGTTCAACTGAGAAAAAAAGGTCAAAAGATTGATTTAGGTGGAATTGCCAAAGGATACGCTTCAGATGAAGCAGTTAAAATATTTAAAAAGCATAATATTAAATCTGCAATGATAAATATTGGTGGAAATGTTTCAGTAACAGGAAGAAAAGAAAACAATGATTTATGGCATATAGGAATACAGAATCCTGAAAAGGACAGAGGCGACCATCTTGGTATATTAGAGTGTGAAGATATTTCTGTAGTTACATCAGGAAATTATGTGAGATATTTTAAAGAAAATAATAAATTATATGGACATATTATTAACTCTCAAAATGGATTACCTGTACAAAATGATTTAACCAGTTTAAGTATTGTATGCAGAGAGGGAATAAAAGCAGATGCACTATCAACAGCTGTATTTTCTATGGGATTAGAAAGAGGAATTGATTTTATAAATAATTTAAATGACGTATATGCCATATTTGTTACAAATGAAAGAAAAGTATATACAAGCCGTAATCTTAAAGAGTCCTTTTATGAAAGTGATAGGATCAACTATGAATATGCATATTTTTAAAAATATATAAGGAAAAAGTTTGAATTTTTTATAAATGTTTTAATATTAAAATAAATTAGTATGAGGTGAGTAAATTTTATGAAGAGTAAATTTATTATAGCACTAACTATTGTTGCAGCTGTTGGAATTATAGCATATGGAGCAAAATATTTAAGCAGTATAAAGAGATATAAAACAATAGTAAAAAATATTGAAATCAGTGATGTAGATTTATCACAAATGAAAAATGGAAAGTATCATGGACAATGTGATGCTGAAGTAATAAGTGCTGAAGTTGAAGTTACTGTTGACAATAATAAGATTGAAAAGATAGAATTATTAAATCATAAAAATGAAAGAGGAAAAAAAGCTGAAAGCATTATTGATGACGTTGTTAAGGAACAAAAGATAACTGTTGATACAGTATCAGGTGCAACAAATAGCAGTAAAGTTATACTTAAGGCAATAGAAAATGCTCTAGAACAAAAATAAGACAAGATTTACTATAAAGATAGTTATGATATTTGGCTACTAATATTATTTTTAAGAATATAATTATAGTTATAAAAGAGCAGAGAAGTTTTATAGTGGGCAATTAGATAGAGATATTATAGAAATTTATATGTTATATAGTCATTAAGGATTGATAAGTATCCAGTCAAAATATTCAGCAGGAATAACTCAAATGTGAACTTAGTTCACATTTGAAAGAAAACCTGCATTTTTTGTTGTAAATTAATAATTACAATTGCAGAATGCAGGAAAATAATCGTTTTTGATAATGCATTTATAATAAATATATTTACAGCATCGACAGCAATTTAGCATTAAGAAAAGACATTGCTGAAAATCAGACATAACTTTTTCAATTCATCTAATTTAGGAGTGCAATGTATGGTATACGCATATTAAAATACAAAAAGATGTATATAGATGTTTATAATATAAATAGGTGCACTTGGAATTAATAAAACAAAGGCCACCAATTATATAAGCCATTATAATCTTTTTATTCATAAATTATAATATATTATTTTAAGCAGCACAATAAAGTTACAGATTAAGATAATAGAATATTACTTCCAATGATCAGGGCGAGTTATCATTGGAGGAAGTTTTGTTTTTTCATTACCTTTAGCGCTATTAATCTGAGCTTGTGACAGGAATATGCTTTTTGACAAATCTGCGCCAGAAAGGTCAGTATCCCTCAAATCAGCTCCTATAAAATCAGCTCCGTTTAAGTCTGTATTTGAAAGATTTGCAGCAATAAGAAGTGCACCTCTTAAATCAGCCCCGCATAAATTATAGTTTGTAAGATTTTTGCCAAGGAAGACCTTTCCTTTAATCTTCTTTTTTACATTTGATGAGGATTTTAAATTATATTCTTGTGATTTCTTTCTTATGTATTCACTTGTATTTTTCAAGTATAAGTTAACTTTATCTCTATGAGATTCAATATCCAATTTAAGCAATCTATCCATATTAAGAAGAGTAAGGTCAATGGTATGATCAATTAAGTTTCCTATCTGTGTTTTTATATCATAATCATGCTGAAGAGAATATGCTTGTGTAAGATACCACATAATTTCATGCAGCTGTCTTATAATAAGAAAGGAATCAAATATATCTGAAGCGGATTGTGAATTATCTCTCCAGCTTACCCCATTACAAGTTATCTGTGAAGTTTTTTGACCTGCACCAAAGCACTCATATGAAGTACATCCTTTAAGACCTTTCTTTCTGAGATTATTATGTATTGAGCATGTAAAATCATTTTTTAGATTTATGCATGGCTTACCTGCATCCTTATTTTGAGGAAATCCATCGCATACGGAAAAAAATAAAGCAGTGCAGCACAGGCCGAAGCAGTTCTTGCAGTCAGATTTTAATTCATTATTATATATATTGTCTATTGTATATTTCATAAACTTATCACTCCTATATTTAATATAGTAATACAATTAACATATCTTTATTGAGTATTGTTACATAATTACTTAATTATACCATAATTAGAAGTTATAAAAAAATCATATAAAAAATGTACAGTGTATAAAAAGAAAGAAAAAATAAACTATCGTAATATATATCTACATATAAATTGAAAGTACATATAGAAGTATACATAGTAATTTTTATAAAGCGGTTTAGATGAATTTACTCATTTAGACGTTTTTTTTATCCTAATTATATATTTAATTATTATTTAATAACATAAAGTATAATTCTATATCTATACAAACAAACACATAAAAAATTATATATTTACTTCAATAATAATTAATGTATAAATATCTAATAAATGAAAATAATAGCTTAATATGAATATATTTTAAAATACATAAAGAGAAAAGTTATATATAGGATAAGATAGGAGATTAATATGCATGGAAGATGTTATTATTGTAATAAAGAACTTACAGAGAGAACTATAAAGAGACATATGAAAAGCTGTAAAGAAATGAGAAAATTTATAAGAGATGAAATTAGCGATAAGGAAAGCAGAACGAGAAATCAGTTTATCATAAGTATAAAGGATAAATATGATAAAAATACATACTGTGTATATATTTCTATAAGTTCAGTACTTCAGCTTCTCCACTTAGATAGATTTATAAGAGATGTGTGGGTAAATTGTTGTGATCATTTGAGCTGTTTTATAATTAATAAGGTTATTTATAATGACAATAGCAATGAGATGTATGAAATGAGTGTGCGGTTAAATGATATATTATTTTGCGGAATGAAATTTCAATATGAATATGACTTTGGTACTTCTACATATCTTGAATTAGAGGTTATCGATGAATTAAAGGTAAGTGAAAAGCATAGCATGATAGAAATTATAGCAAGGAATGATGAAATTGAGCATAAATGCAGAAAATGTGGAGAGCATGCAGAGTACATAAATTATAATGAAAGTGAATTTCTATGTAAAAAATGTTCTGAATACATTAGTAAAAGCAGCCTTGAAAATCTGAATATTGAATACATAGGAGATACATATTTCAATTCTCCAAGAGATGGAATCTGTAGTTATCGTGGAAATAGAGATGCTGAAAAGAAGTATATGCCGGGAAATAATCATAAGTATAAGATAGATACTCACAAAACACATGTTAATGATGATAAATATAATTTGTCAGGATACATAGATGATGATTCATTTCCAACAAATTATAGAGAGACTGATCTTCTTGAAGGTTTTCTTAAGTCATTGATGAACAATAGTATGCATGATTTGGAGAATATAGATGTAAATGAAAAGCTGAAAGAAATTTCATGTAATCATTTAATAAAATCTATGGATAATTATATTAAATCTACAGAAAAGCTGTTTTCTAAAGGAAAGTATTCTTTTGATTTGGAGGAGTTAATAAATTCCCTTTCTAAAGATAAAATAGATATAATTTTATCTAATAATTATATTGAACTTAAAGGGAATCTTAAGAAATCTGAGTTTGCACATAAATTCATAGATGAATATGAAAAGATAATGAATGAGAGAGTATTGGATTTTGAAACAGATAAAATAGATTTCCTAAAAAGATGTTTGAAAAAAGAGGGAATAATTAAATATATAGAAGAAGATTTTGATAAATGCCTGTTCTTTTTAAACAGGGGAATTTTATTTCCAGCTGTTATTGATGGTGATTATGTTTTCATAATGCCTGAGATTATGCAGAATTTAGTTATGAATTTTGATAAGATTGAAATTAGAAGAAATGCAAAGAAAAATCAGAAGATAATAAGTTTATTTAGAGGAATGATAAGAGCTTATGGGATTATAGATTTTATTGATGCATACAATATATTGAAAAAATATGAAGATAATATTGACAAAGAGAGACTAGAAAGGATTTTAGGAGAAGGAAGCATATATGATCCTAATTATTACAGCGTTGATTGGTTATCTAATGGAAATGTAATTTATATAAATAATGATATTGAAGATTATGAAGGGTTATTG
>JAEWQX010000212.1 GCA_023399035.1 Bacillota bacterium
TGGTATGTATATACCTCATGGTGAAGATGTAGTTAAGATAGATTTTTCTGATAATTATTTTAAAGATGTGACAACTAATACTACTACAGTAAAAAAAGAAGATAATGACTTTTTATCATTTTTAGAAAAGATTTTTAAATAAAACGCTCATAAATATTATGTATAGGGAAATGATATTTTAAGTATTTAAAGGATGATATTGGGATTATATTAATTAGATGAAACTTGGAATAATTACATTTCTTTTCAAGACTCAGATGAGTTATCATTCATCTGAGTCTTAAGTATTTATAGAAGAAGAAATAATGGGGGAACTAACTGTGAAAAAGAAAAGTTACAAAGATAAGGCAAGAATGCAGAAGCAATGTGTTTTTGCAGGTCTGGCTATTACAACTGTATTTCTATTTCTAATATGCAGACTTTCCTATATAATGATAGTCAAAGCTCCTGAATATGCAGGAAAGGCAGAAGAACAATGGACAAGTGAAGTTAAAATAGATGCAGTAAGAGGCAAGATTTTAGACAGAAATGGTAAAGAACTTGCAGTATCAGCTAATGTTTATAGAGTTGACTTAGATTTAACTACTATAAGAGCATATTTAAACAAAAAGGTGAATCAGCTTTCATCTAAGGAAATAGAACATAGAAGGAATGCAGGTATACCTGTTCCTGTAGGGGATTATGGTATAACTACGAATGATATAGCACCTGTAATAGCAAATGCACTTAATATGGATAAGAATACAGTTCTTTCAAAGCTTGAGACAAAACTTGATAGCGGACTCCCAGCAGGTTCAGCAACACTTATAAGAAGAATTGAAAAAGAAGATGCAGACAGGGTAAAAGCTTTGAAGATAAGTGGAATTGTAGTTTCAAAGGATACTAAAAGATATTATCCTAACAATAATTTCCTAGCTCATGTACTTGGTGTGACAGGTAATGATGGAAAAGGACTTACTGGAATAGAAGCTGAATATAATACTTATCTTTCAGGAATTCCAGGTATTAAAATTGGAGAATTTGATAAGAATAGTAACGATCTACCTTATAGCGATTCAGAATTTACATCGCCTGTAAATGGTAAGGATGTTACTCTTACAATTGATGAGACAATACAGTCTTTTGCAGAAAAAGCAGCACAGCAGGCATATGTGGATAATGCTGCAAAGGCAACTTCAGTTATGGTTATGGATCCTAAGACTGGTGAAATACTTGCAATGGCAAACAAACCTGATTTTAATCCTAATACTCCATATGAAGGATATGAAGGTTTTGATGGTGACACTGAAGGTGATAAAATTCAGAGAATGTGGAGAAACAGACTTGTAAGTGATTCATTCGAACCGGGATCTATATTTAAGGTAATAACTGCAATAGCAGCATTGGAAGAAAATCTAGTAAATGAGAATACTACATTTGAGTGTGGTGGAGGCATTTATTTTGGTAATAGACGCATAAACTGCTGGCAGACAGAGGGACATGGACTTCAGACTTTCCCTGAAATAGTGCAGAATTCATGTAATGTTGGATTTATGAAAGTTGGAGAAATGCTTGGTAAAGACAAGATTTATGAATACATTAAGAAATTCGGATTCGGAGAGCTTACAGGAATAGATCTTCAAGGAGAAGCAGAAGGTATTGTAAAGATACCAGAAAATATTTCACCTACAGATCTTGCAACAATATCTTTCGGACATACAAATACTGTGAATTCAATACAGTACATGGCAGCCTTCAATGCAGTTGCAAATGGTGGAACATGGATTCAGCCTCATATAATGAAGGAAGTAACGCATAATGATGATAATGGTATAGAAATAGTAGATGAAACATTTGAACCCAAAAAGCGTGAAGTTGCAAGTTCTGAAAAAACAGCTGAACTTAGACAATATCTTGAAAGAGTTGTTACTTCAGGTTCTGCAACAGCTGCTTTTATAGATGGATATCATATAGGTGGTAAAACAGGTACAGCTCAGAAGATGGAAAATGGAGTATATATAGAGGGTAAATATATATCATCTTTTGTAGGCATGGCTCCTGTAGATGATCCAAAGGTTACAGTTATGATTACAGTTGATGAACCGAGCAATGGTAATTATTATGCAGGACAGGTTGCAGTTCCTTATGCACATACATTATTTACTGATATATTCAATTATCTTAACAATCAGTTTTCTGAAGATGACATAAGCAAGATTTCAAAGGACATTGTAGTTCCTGAAGTAAGAGGAATGAAAAAAACAGATGCAGAAAAAACATTAAAAGATCTTAATATACAATGTGATATAGAAGGCAGCGGAGATACAATCGTAAGCATGGATCCATATCCAGGTTACTCTGTAAAAGAAGGAGCTGTAATAAAACTTTACACATTTGGAAATGCAGATAACAGTAATAATGTTGTAATGCCTGAGGTGAGGGGATATACAAGGGAAGCAGCTTATGAACTGTTGACTAAACTCGGACTTACAGTAAGCTTTGAAGGCGAAGGAACAGCAAGCAATCAGAGTATATCGTCAGGAGAAGTTATTCCAAAGGGAACAGCTGTAAAGATCACATTAGAAAATGATTATAAGGATTAAAAAAAGATATAGGAATATGAGTTATTCATCTTCCTATATCTTTTTTTATTAATTGTATATATTCAGTAATCTTGATTTATTATGAATATTAGACAGTCATAAATGAAAGCTGAGGAATTATAGAACCTTGAAATGTAACTACAGCTATTTTTTAATTAACAGGCTCAATGAGATGTAAAAGTAATGTAAGTACAGCCACAAAAATTATTATTCTTTGAGAATATGAAAAATGAATCCTTCCGATTCTTCATTGTCAATTGAATAAATATGTTATGAATAAAAAAGAAGAATAGGAATATTATTATAGTACAAAGTGATTTGAAAATTTTGCTGTTAATGACAGCAGGGATAATTTTGAGCAGGTATCACGATACTTATTAGGTTTATTGGATATCATGATAGAAAAGGGATGGAGGAAACGGCTGTGAAGAAAAATAATTTTAAGGATAGGGGGAAAACACGAAAAAGGCTTTCATATGCTGCTGCTGCACTTACATTTGTCTTTGCAGTACTGACTATGAGGCTTTCATATGTAATGATAGTTAAGGGACCTGAATATGCAGGAAGAGCTGAGGAACAATGGACAAGCGAAGTAAAGATTGATGCTATAAGAGGAAAGATATTAGACAGAAATGGTAAAGAGCTTGCAGTATCTGCAAATGTATACCGAGTAGACTTTGACTTGAATTCAATAAAGACATATTTAAGAGCAAAATTAAGCAGCCTTACTGATCAGGAAATAGAGCAGAGAAAGAGTGCAGGAATACCTTTACCTACTGAAGACGAAGGGATAAAAACTGATGATATTGCACCGGCAATAGCAGAGGCACTTGGTCTTAAGACTGAAGATGTAAAAAAGAAACTTGAAACTAAACTTCCAAGTGGTGCAGATGCAGGTTCAGCAACACTCATAAGGAGAATCACAAAGGAAGATGCAGACAAAGTCAATGCCTTGAAAATAAGAGGTGTGTTAGTATCGCCAGATACTAAAAGGTATTATCCAAATAATAATTTTCTAGCTCATGTCCTTGGATGCACAAATAGTGATGGTGTAGGACTTACAGGTGTTGAACTTCAATATAATTCATATTTATCTGGAACTCCAGGAATGAAGATAACAGAACTAGAAAAAAGTAATACGGATTATCCTTATACAATATCAAAATTTACATCACCTGAGAACGGTAAAGACGTTTCACTTACAATAGATGAAAATATTCAGGCGTTTGCAGAAAAGGTAGCACAGCAGGCATATGACGAAAATAAAGCAAAGGCAACATCCGTTTTGGTTATGGATCCAAAAACAGGAGAAATACTTGCTATGGCTAATAAGCCCGATTTTAATCCTAATACGCCTTTTGAAGGATATGAGTATTTTGAGGGAAATACAGAAACAGAAAAAACAAATAAAATGTGGAGGAACAGACTTGTTAATGATACATTTGAACCGGGATCTATATTTAAAGTAGTAACCGCTATTACAGCTATGGAAGAAGGAGTTGTAAATGCTGATACTGACTTCTTCTGTGGAGGATCTATGGCAGTAGGAGGTATCCATCCAAAATGTTGGAGGACTCAAGGACATGGAGCTCAGAAGTTCCCTGACATAATTAAGAACTCTTGTAATGTTGCATTTATACAGCTTGGTCAGATGATTGGAAAAGAAAAGCTCTGTGAGTATATAAATAAGTTTGGCTTTGGTAAGGTATGTGGTGTGGATCTCCCAGGAGAAGCAAAAGGAATAGTAAAAAACGTAGATAAGGTGGCAGAGGCAGATCTTGCTACTATTTCATTTGGTCAGACCAATACCGTAAATTCAGTTCAATATATGGCTGCATTAAATGCAATTGCAAATGGAGGTACACTTATTCAGCCTCATGTAATGAAAGAAATTACACATGTTGACGAGAATGGAAATACAGTTGTAGATAAAACTTTTGAACCTACTAAAACAACTGTGGCAAGTGAAGAAAAGACAGCAGAATTAAGATCTTATCTTGAAAGGGTTGTTACTGAGGGTTCAGGTAAGAGCACATTTATTGAGGGATATCATATTGGAGGAAAGACAGGAACAGCACAAAAGGTTGAAAATGGTAAGTATTCAGGAAAATATATTTCATCATTTGTAGGCATGGCTCCAGTTGATGATCCAAAGGTTACAGTTATGATAACTGTAGATGAGCCAAGCAATGGTGCATATTATGCAGGTCAGGTTGCAGCTCCAGCAGCTAAAACATTATTTACTGATATATTTAACTATCTAGATGATAAATTCTCTGATGAAAATTTAAGCCAGATACCAAGAGATATTGTAATCCCAGAACTTCGTGGAATGAGTGTTAGTGATGCAAAGAAAGAATTAAAGGATTCAAAACTTGAATGTCAAATTGAAGGAGATGGAGATACTATTGTATCAATGACACCATATCCAGGGTATACTGTTAAGGAAGGCTCAAAAATAAATCTTTACACGAGTGGTGATGGGAATTATAATAATAATGTTGTAATGCCAGATGTTAGAGGTTATTCAAAAGAAGATGCAAATGCGTTATTGACAAGTCTCGGTCTTGTACCTGTGTTTGAAGGCAGCGGAATGGTTGAAGAACAGAGTGTAACAGGTGGAGAGGTTATAACGAAAGGAACATCGGTTAAGTTAACATTAAGTTTAGATTATAAAGATTAAAATTATGATCATAATGATAAATGCTAGCATGTGGGTTGATTCTCACATGCTATATTTTTAAAGAATTGATGATTGAAAATTGATGCACCTTGCGGTAATCCCTTATCAATTATTGATTGAATAAAGTTATTAGGAGAGGATGACATGAACCTAAAAAGTATTTTAAATGGACTTGATTATGAAGTTTTACAAGGAACAGAGGAGATTGAAATAAACAAGATAAATTATGACAGCAGAAAAGTATCTAATAATGATTTGTTTGTATGCGTAAAGGGATATTCAACTGATGGGCATAAGTATGCAGACAAGGCTATTTCAAGTGGTGCTGGAGTTATTGTAGTGCAGGATGAGATAGACATAGATAACAAGGATGTTACAATAGTAAAATGTAGTGATACAAGAAAAGCTTTAGCTGTTATGGGAGCAAATTATTATGATAATCCTTCAAAAAAGATGAAAATTATTGGAATAACAGGAACTAATGGTAAGACTACAACTGCATTTATGATAAAGGATATATTAGAGAGTGCAGGAAAGAAAGTCGGCCTTATTGGTACAATAGCAAATTTCATATGTGGTGAAAAGATTCATACAGAAAGAACAACACCAGAATCATTAGAGCTTCAGGAATTATTTTCCGAAATGGTGGATAAAGGGGTTGAATACTGTGTTATGGAAGTATCCTCACATTCCCTGGAGCTTGATAGAGTTTATGGAGTACAATTTGAATGTGGTATTTTTACTAACCTAACAAGAGATCATCTCGATTTTCATAAGACATTTGAGAATTACTATGCTGCTAAATTTAAATTGTTCGAAAGAAGCAGTATAAAATTAATAAATAGTGACGATACTTATGGAATACAGGTATTAAGTGACTGCAGAAAATTAAATGCAGATAATCTATATTCTTTTTCAGTAAAAAGTGATTCGGATTATAAGGCATATGATGAGGTTATGGGCAGCAGAAACATTAAATTTAAGGTTAAACTTGATAAGGAAGAAGATTTTGTTCTTGGTATTCCAGGTGAGTATAACATTTACAATGCTTTAGGAGCTATTGGAGTGTGTCATAAATTAGGCATATGCATTGATGCAATAAGAAATGGAATAGAAAATGCAGTTGTTCCAGGCAGATGTGAGAGAGTAGCAAGGGAATACAATCTTCCTTATGAAATAATAATAGATTATGCTCATACACCAGATGGCCTTGAAAACATATTAAAGACTGCAAAAGCATTTACAAAAGGAAAGCTTATTGCTATATTTGGATGTGGCGGTGATAGAGATAAAGTCAAGAGACCGCAGATGGGCAAGATAGGTATAGATATTGCAGATTTAGCTGTAATTACTTCGGATAATCCTAGAAGTGAAGAACCAATGGCAATAATTGAAGATATTAAAGCTGGCCTTGACAAGGATAATTATATAATTATCGAAAACAGACATGATGCAATAAGAAAAGCAATTGAAATGGCAGAAAAGGATGATGTTATTGTAATTGCAGGCAAGGGTCATGAAACATATCAGATACTAAAGGATAAGACTATACATTTTGATGAAAGAGAAGTAGTAAAAGAAATATTAGATTCTAACTATTAATTTTCAACTGAAGTAAGGGGTGGATGATTTTGGATTTAAACATACAGGAAGTTATTGAGGCTGTTAAAGGGGAAGTAATAGTAAAAAATAATGAAGGAAACTTCAACAAAATTTCTACAGATACAAGAAAAATTGAAAAAGATAATTTATTTATTGCACTAAAAGGAGCAAATTTTAACGGAAATAACTATGCAGTTCCAGCAATTGAAAAGGGAGCATCAGTTGTAATCGTAGATGAAATTGCTTTTAAGGAAGATGAATTAAATAATAAGGGTACTGTTATAAAAGTTAAGGATACAAAGACAGCTCTTGCTGATCTTGCAAGATATTATAGAAAGAAACTTGGAATTAAGGTTGTGGGTATTACAGGATCCACTGGGAAGACTTCGACAAAGGATCTTATTGCTGCATTCTTAAGTGGGAAATACAAAGTTTTTAAAACACAGGGAAATTTCAATAATGAAATAGGCCTTCCTCTCATGATTTTTGAATTAAATAGGGATTATGACATAGCTGTGCTTGAAATGGGAACAAGTAATTTTGGAGAAATACACACACTTGCAGGAATAGCTCTTCCAGATATTGCTGCAATAACAAATGTTGGTGTGGCTCATATAGAATATTTAAAGACAAGAGAAAATATACTTAAAGAGAAGATGAGTATTGCAGATTTCTTTGAAGATAAGCATAGTCTTGTAATAAACTGTGAAAATGATATGTTACAGAGTGTAAAAGATGAAGATTATGAGAGAATTAACGTTGAGAGAACTGGATATGATAAAACTTATGACTTATATGCAGAAAATATAGAACTTACAAGTGAAAGTACTTCTTTTGATGCAGTTTGTGGATCTAAAAGACATAGATTCAAATTGAACATGATAGGAGAACATAATGTATTAAATGCATTGCTTGGAATACAGATTTCAAGAGATTTTGGTCTTACATTTGAAGAAATGGAAAAGGGGCTTGATAACTTTAAGGCAACTTCAATGAGACTGGAATTTCTTAAACATAATGATTTTACTATTATAAATGATTCATACAATGCAAATCCAGATTCCATGAAGGCAGCGCTTAATGTTTTAAAGAGTTATACTGGAGATAGAAAGATAGCAGTACTTGGTACAATGGGTGAGCTTGGAGATCATGCGGGAACAGCACACAAGGAAGTTGGAGAATTTGCAAAAGGAAAAGCTGATGTACTGCTTACTTGTGGAGATTACAGGGAAAACTATAGAGAAGGTTTTGGAGAAGAGGCATTAGTCTTTGAGACTAAGGAAGAATTAATAAAATCATTAAGAAATATGATTAAGGAAAATGATACTATTTTAGTTAAAGCATCAAGAAGTGCAAAATTTGAAGAAATAATAAAAGAAATACAAAATAAATAATACGAAGGAGGTGAACTGCCTATAGTTAGGCAGATTAAAATGGGGGACACAATTAATAGTTTGTTCAGCACGACAATTTTAGCACCATTAGTTATAGCATTTATATTTTCATTAATACTTGGACCAATATTCATACCGATATTACACAAATTGAAATTTGGGCAGAACATTAGAAAAGAGGGTCCTAAGAGTCACCAGAAAAAAGCAGGAACTCCTACAATGGGAGGACTGATATTCTTTATTTCTGTTGCAGCAACAATTTTAATTACAGGTCCGAAGCTTTCAGATCAGAAGATGATAATTCTATATTCGTTTTTAGCTTTTGGGTTTATAGGATTTATGGATGATATGTTGAAGATAATCCATAAAGATAACCTTGGGCTTAAAGCAGGACAGAAGATGGTTTTACTTCTTTTATTTTCTGTTGCATTAGCTATATACGGATATATGAAAATAGGGACTGATATATTAATACCATTTTCAGATGGATTTAAATTAAACATTGGAATTTTATATATACCTTTTATTATTTTATATTATTCAGCAGTTACAAATGCAGTAAATTTAACAGATGGTATTGATGGTCTTGCAACAAGTGTAACCATAATAGTATTGACTTTCTTTACAATAGTTGCATTTAAAGCAGGACAGAAAGACGTTGCAATCTTCTCTATAGCTTTATGTGGTGCTTTATTAGGATTCTTAAAATATAATGCATTTCCAGCAAAGATATTTATGGGTGATACAGGTTCTTTAGCATTAGGAGGAGCAATTGGTACTATTGCATTAATGCTTAAGTTGGAATTATGGGTAGTGATTGTTGGGCTGATGTATGTAATTGAGACATTATCAGTTATCATTCAGGTAACATCATTTAAAATGACAGGTAAAAGAGTATTTAAAATGGCTCCAATTCATCATCATTTTGAGCAGTGTGGATGGAGCGAAGTTAAAATAGTAACGGTATTTTCTTTAGTGACAGCTGTGCTTTGCATCATTGGTTTTGTAGCTATTTAGCAATTTTATGTGGAGGATTCATGTATGAAAGTCAGTAAGTCCCGAAAAATGAAAAAAAGAATTATGGGTGAAATAGATTATGGTGTATTTTATACGGTATTACTGCTTGTAGCAATAGGAACAGTCATGATTTATTCTGCAAGTTCATATTATGCTATGTTTACTTATGGTGATAGTATGTTCTTCTTAAAGAAGCAGCTAATGCTTGTTCCATTAGGATTTGCTGCAATGATGTTCATGATGGGATTTGATTATCATAAAATCAAACAATATTCAGTAGCATTGCTATTGGGATGCATACCATTATTGTTTGCAGTATTCTTTTTTCCAGATGTAAATGGAGCTCAAAGATGGATAAAGCTTGGACCACTAAGCTTTCAGCCATCAGACCTTACTAAATATGCAGTAGTTATATTTTTAGCTATGGGACTGGAAGCAAAAGGTGAAGGACTTAAAAAGTTTTGGACAGGAGTTGTACCATATCTTGGAGTGTCAGGAGTTTTTGCTGCATTTATATTAGCTGAGAAAAATCTGAGTATTGCATCTGTAATAATGATAGTAACATTTATAATGTTGTTTGTGGCAGGCGCTAAGAATAAGCATCTTTTTGGAGTAGTTGCTCCAGCTATGTTTGCAGCAGCTACGTTCTTTACTCTTTCAAGTTCTTACAGAAAGGCAAGACTTCTTAATTTTATTGATCCATGGAAGGATGCTGCGGGAAATGGATATCAGCTTATTCAATCTTTCTATGCATTAGGAGCTGGAGGAATAACAGGTTTAGGACTTGGTCAGTCAAGACAGAAAACTTTATATATGCCTGAGCCACATAATGATTTCATATTTTCAATAATAGGTGAAGAACTTGGGCTGATAGGATGTATATGTATAATTACTTTATTCTTAATCTTTATATGGAGAGGAATAAATATAGCTTTAAAGGCAAAGGATACCTACGGCACACTTCTTTCAGTAGGAATAACATCAGTTATTGCAGTACAGTGCATAATTAATATTGCAGTTGTAACTGGATCAATGCCTGTTACAGGTGTTCCATTACCTTTCATAAGTTATGGAGGTACATCACTTGTTATTAACATGACAGCAATGGGAATACTTCTGAATATTTCTAGACAGACTGAAGGGAAAGAAGAATTTAAGACTAAGTAAGAGAGTTTTTATAAGAAAAGCAGAATGGTAAATAATTAATTACTGTTCTGCTTTTTAAATGAATTTTAACTTATAGTATATAAATTAGAAAGATATGATTACTTTTTTGAATATAACAAAAATGTAATGAAAATATATAGGTAAAGTGGTATTATTATATATGAAATTTATGAAATGTGTAAATTATCATTTAGATAGAGGTGAGTACAATAAAATCAGCCAAAAAGCCGACTAATGAATTTATCATAAGGGCACGTAAAAGAAAATTAATAAGAAAGATTATACTTATGTGCATAATATTATTTATAGGAGTAATTTTATTTATAACCAAATCAAATGTATTTATAATAAAAAAGGTTTCAATTTTAGGAAATCCTATTATGAGTGGTGAAGATGTTAAGGAAAAAACAGAATATTTAATTGGACAAAACATATTCTTTATTAAAAAGGGTGACATAATAAAATCAGCAGAAGAAAATCCGTATGTGAAGAGTGTTGAAATAAGCAAGACATATCCAAGGCAGGTAAATATAAAGATAACTGAAAAACAAGGAGTTTTTTGTGCCAAAAAGGATGGACAATACTATATTTTTAGTGATACCGGAGTACTCCTTGAAGAAAATGATAATGTAGATAATAGAAATCTAATACAGATACTTGGCATCGAGGATAAGATTGATAATATAAAATTAGGTGATTCAATTAGTGATAATATAAGGATGATTAATATACTGGATATTTTTTCTCAGATAACTGATGTTAATCCAAGCAATTATAAAATAGATTATATTGATTTAAATGATTTTATGAATATAAAAGTATATATAGGGGATGTAGAAGGAAGACTAGGTAATGATGAAAATATACCTGATAAAATGAATAAATTGATGCATATTGTCGAAAATGCTGAAATAGGTATACAAAAGGGATATGTTGATGTAGGCTTTGACGGTTCTCCAGTTTATTATAAAGAAGAAGTGAAAAGTGAAGAAGGGAATATAGAAAATGAAGGTGTCTAAATCTCAGATATTTATAGCGATTGTTTGTGCTCTATTAGGTTTCTTATTGTCATATCAGTTTAAAGTATTATCTAATCAGAATTCAAGCAATATTAGTACATATGATCAGAGTGATATTATTTCTGAAATAGAAACATTAAGAAAAGAAAAGGAAGAACTTGTAGCGACAAATTCAAAACTGTCAGATGAATTAAAGCAGCTTGAAGAAGCAGCGGCCAAAGATGGTGATGTGGGTAAGGAAATAAAAAATCAGCTTGATGCAGCAAGAATGCATCTTGGAGTTGTTGATGTAAAAGGACCTGGAATTGTTCTTACAATAACACCTAAAACTTCGATTTTTAATGCCAGCTCAAATGATACAAGCAGAGATTTAGGAGAAGACGAAATAGTACACATTGTAAATCTTTTATGGTATTCAGGTGCTGAAGCAATTTCAATTAATGATATAAGAATAACTCCACAGACAGGAATAAAGACTGCTGGGAATGGTATTTCAATTGGTTCTGCAGGAAGAATTTATCCTAAGGAGAAGATTGTGGTAAAGGCAATTGGAGATAAGGGAAGATTAAATGTAGGATTATCTTTCCCAGGTTCATTAGAGTATCTTGCACTTCCCAATTATAACAATGAAATAAAGACAGAAGATGAAATTTTTATTGGAAAAACTACTCAGTCATTAAAAAGTGAATTTATAAAATCAGTTAAGGAATAGGAGATAGTGAATTGATTGCAACGATTGGATTGTTAATTGGAATAATATTAGGTTTTGTATTGGATGTAAATATATCGGATAAGTTTACACCATATATGTCAGTTGCCATATTAGCTTGCCTTGACTCAGTTTTTGGAGCTGTAAGGGCTAATTTATCTAAAAATTTTCAGCCAGATATTTTTATTTCGGGATTCTTTGGAAATGCGCTATTAGCAGCTTTGCTTGCTTATCTTGGAGATAAACTTGGAATACCTATATATATTGCAGCTGTAATTGTTTTTGGTGGAAGAATATTTGATAACTTTGCGATTATAAGAAGACTTTTGCTTGAACAGATTAAGCATAGAAAGATACATAAGATGAGAAAGAAATTAAGGGAAAAACAAAATTTTGATAATATATAAGGGGTGTGTAAATTGGAGAAGAAACCTCAATCTTTCTTTATTTTTATGGCCACTTTAGTATTAGGATTTCTAATTTCCATAAACTTTAATTTTGATAGAGAGCAGGCATATAATTCTTTAAATACAATGGAATATCAAGAAGCAATAGAAGAAAGATCAAGGCTGTATAAAGAAATAGGAGCTTTGAAAGAGGGAAACATCGATGCAAATAGAAAGATAAACCAATATAAACAGGATGATGTGAAAAATGATGAAATACTGCAGGATATGAAGGAACAGATTTCTGATTATGGGATGTTTACTGGACTTACAGCTGTTGAAGGTCCAGGGATAATACTCACTCTCAATGATGGTATAACAAATGTAAATGAAGAAGGTTTTGAAGAAGTGATGAGCAAACTTCTTCATGACAGCGATATGGCACTTGTATTAAATGAACTGCGTCAGGCTGGAGCTGAGGCCATATCTGTAAATAATCATCGTATTGTTCCATGGTCTGGTGTAGTATGTGCATGGGCATTTATACAATTTGATGATTCAAGCATGGAATCAGCACCATTTAAGATTTATGCCATAGGAGATCCTGAAAAGCTTAAAGCAGCACTTTTAGAAGATGGAAGTCATGTAAAGCAGCTTATGATAAAAAAGCTATTTGTTGAAATAGAAGAAAGTGAAAAAATAACTATGCCGGCATCAACTGCAATGGGTAATGTCACCTATATGGAAAGAGATGAAGTGGCAAAGTAAAAAAATATTAATTTTTTTAAAGGAATTTAAACTTTTATATAGAATATAAACAAAATGAGGTAAAGAAAGGATTAAGTTAAAGGTGCAGTACAATGGGAATAAAAGATAATATAGAATACCTTAAAAAAAGTATTCCAGATGATGTAATGCTTCTGGCTGTATCAAAAACAAAGCCGCTAGAATATTTAGAGGAAGCATATCAATGTGGAATGAGAGATTTTGGAGAAAATAAAGTTCAAGAGCTTGTAGAAAAGTATGAAAACTTCCATAAAGATGTCAGATGGCATCTTATCGGGCATCTCCAGACTAATAAAGTTAAATATTTAGTTGATAGAGTTTTTTTAATTCATTCATTAGATAGTGTGAATTTATTAAATCAAATAGAGAAAGTTTTTGGAAAAGCAGGTAAGACTGCAGATACTTTAATTCAAATAAACATTGGAAGAGAAGAAAGCAAGACGGGAATTCTTGAAGAAGATCTTGAAGATTTCCTTGCTGAAATCGAAAAATGTGAACATGTATCTGTTAAGGGGTTAATGGTAATTATACCTCAAGGTGATGAAGAAAGTAATAGAAGTTACTTTAAAAAAACCAAGCAGATATTTGAAGAATTAAAGAAGAGAAAATTTAGAAATATCAATATGCAGATACTATCAATGGGTATGACACATGATTATGAAACTGCAATTGAAGAAGGTTCTACCTTAGTAAGGATAGGAACAGGAATATTTGGAGAAAGAAATTATCAAGCAAAATAGGAGGGATCATTTATGAGCAATAATGTTTTATCAAAATTTAAATCTTTACTAGGATTCGAGGATTATGAAGATTATGAAGACTACGAAGATGAAGAGTATGAAAGCGAAGTAAGAGAAGAAGAGGAGTCAATTGAACCTGTTATTACAAATAAGAAAAATAACAAAGTAGTAAATATTCACACATCAACATCAGTAAAAGTTACAATAACTAAGCCAGTTGATTATGAAGAAGCAACTGAAATATGTGAAGCATTAAAGAACAGAAGAATAGTTCTTGTTAATACTACAGTGTTAGAATTAAAGATTGCACAAAGATTGTTAGATTTTATAAGTGGATCTTGCTATGCTTTAGGAGGAGAATTACAACAGATAGAAAAAGGTGTTTACTTGCTTTCTCCATCTAATGTTGAAGTGACAAATGAATTAAAGAATGAATTAAGTTCTAAAGCTTTATTTAATTGGTCTAAATAATAGGAGGCAAAATGTTAATAAACGCTATAAGTGGTATATTTAGAATAATAGAATTAGCAATACTTATAGAATGTATTGCATCATGGATTCCACAGCTTAGATATAATCAATTTATGGATATTGTTCGAAGCATTACTTATCCAATTTTAGAACCATGCAGAAGAATACAGGACAGATTTTTAGGAGATTTACCGATTGATTTTTCTCCAGTACTTGCATTATTTCTTTTAGATATAATAAGAACAGTGCTTATAAACTTACTATATTAACATTATGAAGGAAATAATAAATAAGCAATTCGGTGAAGAAGACAGAAATGAAGTTCTGAATCTGTATGAAAAATGTAAATTAGCAAAGGATAAAGACATACCCATGTTTGGAAACAGTTTTTATACGCCTAATATATGGAGATGGTTTGAAAAAACATTTAACTGCAGTTCTTTTAAAGTAGAGAGCAATGGAGTTTTTGATGAGTGTGAAAGAAGGATGATTTCATTCAATAATATATATAATACTCCGTTTCCTATGAAACTGCTAAAGATTGAAAATACATCAAAGTTTAATGAACTTAACCATAAGGATTATTTAGGCGGAATACTGGCTGTTGGAATTGAACGTAATAAAATCGGAGACCTTTTAGTTAACGATAATGTTTGTTATGTTCCAATTCATGAGGATATAGAAAACTTTCTTATTTATAATATAGATAAGATAGGGAAGGTTTCTTGTAAAACTGAAATTTTAGAGCAATATGACTCTTTACCTCAGTTTAATTTCAAAGAAGAAATTATTTTAGTTTCTTCTTTGAGAATTGATGGTCTGGTTTGTAAATTGGCTAATGTTTCAAGGGCAAAAGCACAGATGATGGTTGAACAGGGAAAGGTACTTGCTGATTATGTTAAGATAAGGGATAAGAGTTACGAAGCAAAAGAAGATGAAAGAATTACAATTCGCGGAGTTGGAAAATTTATCTTAGGAAGTACAATTGGATCTAGTAAAAGTGGGAGACTAAAAGTAAGTATAAAAAAATATACATAAAATTTAGAGGTGAAATTATGAAGTTAACTCCAATGGACATAAATAATAAGGAATTTAAAAGAGCTATAAGAGGATATAGTGCAGATGAAGTAGATGAATTCTTAGATGCTATAGTTGAAAACTATGATGAACTATATAAAGAAAATGCTAATCTAAAAGAAAAAATAACAAACCTAAATGAAAAAGTTGAGCATTATTCTAAGATAGAATCAACAATACAAAATACTTTATTATTAGCTCAAAATGCAGCAGAACAGGCTAAAAATTCAGCAAAAAAAGAAGCTGAAATGATGGTTAAAAATGCAAATGAAACTGCACAGAAGGTTATGGATAAAGCACATAATGATGTGATTTCCATAAATGATGAATATGAAAAAGTTAAGCAGGAATTCATAAAATTCAGAGCTAAATATAGAAACTTTATGAATACTCAATTAGAGACATTTGATGATTTAGAAAAAGATTTTATAAAAAATTATAATGTTTCAGAACCAGTAGAAGAAGATGACTTATGCGAAAAGGAAGCAAATTTTACTGAAGATGTTTCTGAAGAAGTTAAAGAAGAAGCTTCAAAGGCTGATTTTAATGAAGATTTAAATGAAATTAAGAGTTTTTTTGTTAAAGAAGATTAATATCAATAATTCTTAATTACTAGAAATGTGGCAGCTGTCTTAATTATTTAAGGCAGCTTTTATTAGTTGACAGCCGATACTAAAGGATAAATAAACTTGAAAAGAAAGACTTAAGAGTTAAAGTGAATGTAAAAACAGCAGCGCAGTTTAGATAATTATAAATAAAGAAAAACTATAGCTTTAATCTTAAACTTTTAGTGTTTTACTTTTAACTAAATAAGTATGGTACAGACAATTTATTCTTATATTTTGATATTTTCCTTGAAAATTTCAGCTTTAATTGACAATCGTGCATTGTCAATTATTATTTGTCGGTTTATAATATGTTGAGAATATATTAAGAAAGGGTCTGCTTTATGGAAAAGACATTACTTACAGTTGATGAAAGAGACGAAGGACTTAGAATAGATAAATATTTATCACAGATATTTGAAGATAAATCAAGATCATTCATTCAAGGTTTGATTGAAAAGGAAAATGTAAAGGTTAATAATAAGATACCTAAAAGTAATTATAAATTAAAAAGAAATGATGAAATAGAGATAATAATGCCAGAACCGGAAATACTAAGTGTTGAACCGGAAGATATACCAATTGATATTATTTATGAAGATGAAGATGTAATAGTTGTAAATAAACCTCAGGGAATGGTTGTTCACCCTGCACCGGGGAACTATAGAGGCACATTGGTAAATGCACTATTATATCATTGCAAAGACCTATCAAGCATTAATGGTATAATAAGGCCGGGTATTGTACATAGAATAGATAAAGATACGTCAGGTGTCCTTGTTATTGCAAAAAATGATGAATCTCATAATAAACTGAGTGAACAGTTAAAGGATCATTCTATGAAAAGGGAATATTATGCGTTGATTGAAGGCAGACTTAAAAATGACAGCGGTACAATTGATAAGCCTTTAGGAAGATGCAAAAAGGATAGATTAAAGATAGGAATAGTTGAAGATGGAAAAAGAGCTGTAACTCATTATGAAGTTCTTGAAAGATACAATGGATATACACTTATAAAATGTGTCTTAGAAACTGGAAGAACACATCAGATAAGAGTTCATATGGCATCAATAGGATTTCCACTTGTAGGTGATCCGCTATATGGTTTTAAAAGACAGAAATTCAAACTTGAAGGTCAGGTACTTCATGCAAAGACTTTAGGTTTTATACATCCAAGAACACAGCAATATATGGAGTTTTCAAGCGAACTTCCACAATACTTTAACGATCTTATTATCAAACTAAGAAATGAAATATAATAAAATAATATTTTGGAGGTAATTTATGAAATTAAAAGCAACATTATTAGATGAAAAAGCTATTAATAGAACTTTAATAAGAATTTCTCATGAAATTATTGAAAGAAATAAAGGCATAGAAGATATAGTATTAATAGGAGTTAAGACAAGAGGATATCCTTTAGCAAAGAGAATAGCTGAATACATTAAGAGTATAGAAGGCCGTGAAGTTCCTGTAGGGTATGTTGATATAACACTATACAGAGATGATTTATCGACTCTTGATGAAATGCCTACAGTTAAAAATCTTGATTTAGGTGTTGATGTTAAAGATAAAAAAGTAATTATAGTTGATGATGTTCTTTATACATGCAGAACAATAAGAGCAGCAATTGATGCAATTATTGATGTTGCAAGACCTATAGTGATTCAGCTTGCTGTATTAATAGACAGAGGTCATAAAGAGCTTCCTATAAGAGCAGATTATGTTGGTAAAAATATCCCTACTTCAAAAAATGAAGTTATAGCAGTAAATTTAAATGAAATAGATGGTGATGATTCAGTTAAGATATACGACTTTGTAACTGAATAATAAAAGGAGACATAAAATATGATGTACGATTTAATTGCTACAAGTACTTTTGGTATTGAAAGCATAACAGCAAAAGAACTAAGAGCACTAGGGTATGAAGACTTAAAAATAGAAAATGGAAGAGTGACATTTGAAGGCGATGAAATGGATATTGCAATAGCTAATATTCATTTAAGAACTGCAGATAGAGTACTTATTAAAATGGCTGAATTTGAAGCAAGGTCATTCGAAGAACTATTCCAGGGTACAAAGAAAGTTGACTGGAGCAAATTAATACCTGTAGATGGTGTAATGCATGTTACAGGTAAATCTATAAAATCAACTCTTCATAGTGTGCCAGATTGTCAGTCAATAGTTAAAAAGGCAATTGTAAAGAGTATGGGAGAAAGTTATGGAATAGAGCAGTTTTCAGAAAGCGGTCCTGTATATAAAATAGAAGTATCTATCTTAAAGGATGTTGTTACACTTACAGTAGATACTACAGGTCCAGGATTACATAAAAGAGGATATAGAGAGCTTGCAGGTATTGCTCCATTAAAGGAAACACTGGCTGCATCCATGCTTTTAATTTCAAGATGGAATGGTGATTTTGAACTTGTAGATCCATTCTGCGGTTCAGGTACAATACTTATAGAAGCAGCAATGATAGCGCTCAATATTGCGCCAGGAGTAAACAGAAACTTCGTCTGCGAAACATGGCCTTCAATGGATAAGGATATGTTTGAATCTGTAAGAGATGGTGCAAGAAATTCAGAAAAGCATAAAGACCTTAAGATAATAGGATATGATATAGACTATAAGACTCTTAAAGTAGCTATGGAAAACGCAAAGAAGGCTGGAGTGGATAAGTACATTCAGTTCCAGAAGAGAGACTTCATGGAATTCTCTACATCTAGAAAATATGGATTTGTTATATCTAATCCTCCATATGGTGAAAGAATAGGTGAAAAGAAAGCCCTTGATGAAATCTATAAACATATGGGTGCTGTTAAAAGAAGACTTGATTCATGGGATTTTAACATTCTTACATCTTTTGAACCATTTGAAAAGACTGTTGGCGTTAAAAGTACAAAAAACAGAAAACTTTATAATGGTAAGATAAAGTGTTATTATTATCAATATTTTAATAATGATAAAATTAAAAATGCAGGTGATACACTTATAAATGCTATAATTGGATAACTTCAAATAAAGATGTGGAAAATATATTTACAGATATGCATTTATATGGTAAAATAAATTTAATAAAATATTTTGAAGCAAAGATGCTAAATAACATTGGGTTTTTTAGCATCTTTTTTATTTAGTATTATGACAGAGTTTGAACTTATAAACATGATGAAATAAGTCTTTAGGGGAAGGAGAATAAAAAATGGGAGAAGTATATCAAAGGGTAGCAGAGAAATTACCTAATATGAGTAAAGCTCAAGAAAAGATAGCAAAATATATATTATCACATCCTAATAGTACACCATTTCTTACAGTGGAAAAATTAGCTAAGATGTCTGGTGTAAGCATTGCAACAGTAACAAGATTTGTTATATTTTTAGGATACAGCGGATATCCAGAATTTTTAAAGGATACTCAGGAATCAATGCAGCAGCAGGTTAATAACAGTGAACGTATAAAGCTTGGCAGAAATAAGAGTTCAAGTACAGATGATTCAATATATGAGATATTTGAAGAAGACGTAAATAATATTAAGACGACCGTTGAAAACTTAAATTTATTTGAAATTAGGAAGTGTGTTAATTTTCTTCTTAAAGCAAAGAGGATTTATATAGTTGCAAAAAGAAGTTCGGCATCGCTTGCAGTATTCCTTAAGTATTATTTGGATCTTATGTTTAACAATGTTGTAATAGTGGAAAATATAGAGCAGATGCCAAAACAGATAAATAGAGACTGCGGGGAAGATGTTATTATAGGGATAAGCTTTGACAAATATGCAAGGAGTACAGTTGAAATATTCAGCCATTTAAAGAGAAAAGGTGCAACTACAATTGCAATAACAGATAATATGCTTTCACCTCTTGTTCCCTATGTAGATGTTACGCTTACAGCAGTAAGTAAAGGCTCAAAGGCAATAGAGTCATTTGTAGCACCATTAAGTCTTATAAATGCATTAATTATTTCAATTGAAGCTGAAAAAGAGGAGTGTTTTGCAAGCAATGTTCAGATTCTAGAAGAAGCTATGAAGAAGTTTGATTTATTTATATAGGATTAAATGACTTTATAAATATAATAAAAAATAAGAATTAGATTGAAGACATTATAATAAAATATCTGAATCTAGTTCTTATTTTATGTTCCATTCTAAATGTAATCCAAGGAAACTATGAGTTTTTATGTTCCCTTTCAAATATCTCTGAAAAATCATTAGGATTTATAACTACAGTCTTGTTAGTATGATATATTACCATACCAGGTTTTGCTCCATTAGGTTTTTTCAGTTCCTTAACTTTTGTATAGTCTACAGAAAGTTTTGGAGAATTCTTTCCTTTGCTGTAGTAGCCGGCAATTATAGCTGCTTCTTCTAGAGTTTTATCAGGAACTTCAAATGCACAAACTATAACGTGAGAACCTGGAATATCTTTTGCATGCAGCCATAGATAATTCTTGTTTGCAAATTTAAGGCTTAGATAATCATTTTGAAGATTATTTTTTCCTACATATATATCTATGTTATCACTTGATACGAAATGATGAGGCTTTGAAGTCTTATTCTTTTTAGCATTTTTAGAATGCTTATTAAATCTTATGTATCCTGTTTCAATAAGTTCCTTCTTTATTTCATCAATTTCATCATAGCTTTCAACATTTATTATATTGGTCAAAACAGAATTAAGATATTCAATTTCCTCTTCATTTTTAGAAAGCTGCATTTTGGCATATTCTTCTGATACTTTAAGCTTATTATATTTTTTATAATATCTCTGAACATTTTCAGAAGGTGTTTTATTGCTGTCTAGTTTAATTGTTATATATTCTTCCTCATTTTCATTATAGAAGTTAAGAAGAGTACATTCTTTGTCACCCTTTTTTATCGTATAGATAAATGAAGTCAATAAATCACCCTTAATACGTAGTTCTTCTTTTTCTTCACATTCTTTTAATGTTTCATGAAGAATCTTGGATTTCTTATTACAACGCTCTATATTTGTGTGTATAAGCTTTTGAAGGTCTGTAGATTTATTCTGAAGTCTATCCTGCTTATCCTTTTTACTATAGAAGTCATCCATAAGCTTATTTGGATCATCATAAGATATTGAATTTAAATTTTTTTCAAGGGAAGATAGATTTAAAGAATAGAAATCTTTTATCAACCCTGTCTTTGTTGTGTATATTTTAAAAGAAAGATTTTTATCTAGATTATCAATTAAATTTTTAAAGTTATCATAAATTTCAACTCTTGTTGGTTCAGCTATCTTTTCTATAAGATTAATATATAAATCTTCAGATAATAACTTGCTTACACCTGTAAAGCACGCAGAGTAGAATTTTTCATTAAAAACGATACTATTAGTGCTTATGTAGTTATTGAATTCATTGTAATCACATGTAAAAGGGTTTAATTTTTCGGATTTTGGAGGAAATACATAATTTACTCCAGGATATAATACTCTATAGCTGTTTATGTCAGGAGTGATATGTTTTATTGATTCCATGACTTTATTGTCTCTATTTCTGACAAGTGTTATATTTGAGTGACGTCCCATTATTTCGATAATAAGTGAGTAAACACTGTCAAAACCTAACTCATCCCTGTTTTCAATTTCCATTATAAGAATTCTGTCGCTGTCTTTTTGAGAGATTTTGATAATTTTTCCACCTAATATGTACTTTCTTAGAACCATTAAATACATTGGTGCCTTTATTGGATTTTCTTTGGCTATTTCTGTTAAGTGAATTCTCGCAAAACGTGGAGATGAGGATATTAAAAGCTTTAAATTTTTACGCTCTTTTCTTAAAGTAAGTATTATTTCATCCTTTTCAGGCTGATTTATTTTATCTATCTTTGAATCAAGGAGAGTATCTCCTAAAGATCTCATTAAACTGTTTAAATATATTCCATCTAATGCCATTGTTTTTCACCTTTCTTTATGGGGTTAAGAATAGTATAACATTATATTGTAAGTATTATCAATTATCAAGACTGCTTTAAATATGCAGTTAAACATATAATAGCTATTTATAAAACCGCTTTTTAGGAATACATGATAACGTATATAATTTATAAAGAATTTTTTATTATGAGAATTTTTATGAAGTTGAAAAGGCAGAATAAGAATAGAAATATAAAAATATTAATTTTATCTAGATATGTAATTTTGATTATAGTATTGAATATTTATTATAAGAACATGGATATATTTGTTCGTTATGGGTGAAAA
The DNA here is from genome assembly GCA_023399035.1 of Bacillota bacterium. GTDB lineage: Bacteria > Bacillota > Clostridia > Clostridiales > Clostridiaceae > Clostridium. The sequence continues at coordinate 22,460 of JAEWQX010000212.1, forward strand.
ATATAAAAAAACATACAAAATAACATAAATTTATGAAAAATTTATAATATTTATTGTAATTTAGGTCTAATACTTTTATTATTTAATAAGTAGTATTTAATTAATCGAGATTTAGAATTGGGGGAAGAATAATGAAGTTTTATAAAATGCAGGGTGCAGGTAATGATTTTGTATTTGTAGAAGATTTTAATAATGAAATAAAAGATGAATGTAAGCTTGCAGTTAAGCTTTGCGACAGACATTATGGAGTTGGTGCGGATGGTCTTGTAATTGTAAGAAAATCTGATGTTGCAGAAGCTAAGATGGTAATAATAAATGCAGATGGATCAAGAGCTAATATGTGCGGAAATGCAATCAGATGTTTTGGTAAATATGTATTTGAACATAAATTGGTAAGTAAAACTGAGTTTCCAGTAGAAACTGGTGATGGTATAAAAGTAATAGAAATAATTCTTGAAGGTGAAAAAGTCAAGTATGTAAAAGTTTATATGGGTAAGCCTTCATACAAAGCAGAGGATATTCCTTTAAGTAAGGGAGATTCATTTATAGACAGCAGTATTACTTCAAATGGAAAGACATATAAGGCAACAACAGTATTAGTAGGTGTACCTCATACAATTATCTTTGAAAATGAAGATGAATATGTTGTAACAGAAGATGGGCCAGCTTTAGAAAAACATAAGCTATTTAAGGAAGGTAGTAATATAAATTTTGTAAAGGTTATTGATGATACACATATAAGGGTAAATACATGGGAGAGAGGTGCTGGAGCAACACTAGCATGTGGAACAGGATGTTCAGCTTCAGTAGCAGTTGCTAAAAAATTGGGATTAGTAAATAAAGAAAAAGAAATCTATGTAAAAGCTCCAGGCGGAGAGCTAGTTATCGAAGTTAATGGCGATGATGTATATATGAAAGGTCCTGCAGAAGTAGTTTTTGAAGGAACGTTAATGATTTAATATATTTAGCTGCTTTTATGGGAAAAGTTAATAGTGAAATAATAATTAAGAGGGATTGGTATGGCAAAGTTCAAAGGAAAGTTTTTATGTGCGCTAGCTTTCAGTGTATTTTCTCTCTTTGCATTAGGATGTGGCCTTGGGGAAGAATCATCAGCTAATGTGACAGAGAACATCAAACTAAATTCAGGGGCAGTTTTAAAAAGTGAAAATGGAGATTATAGTCTATATGATTATGATGAGAAATATGTGAAGTCTGGAACTGATAAGTTGGTTTTAACTTATGATAAAAGCAGTGGCAGTTATATATATAGGCAGCAGAATGAAACATTTGCAGTCCATGGTACAACTGAATATAAAATTGATGATTCTAATTATATAAAATTAAAATTATCTCCAGGTGGAAGTTATGTTTCTTATTTTATAGATGATAATGGAATGAAACTGAAGGTAATTGATATTAATGATAATAATGCCATAGAAGTAAAGTCAAATGTATTTATATCAGGTACTATATATGACTGGTATGATGATAAATCGATTGTATATTATGGTGTGAGTAATGATGGAATAAATGGTTTATTTGTATATAATATAGAAGATGAAACTGAAGAACTTCTTTATAAACTTAAGGAAGGATATCTTGCTTATTTAAAAGGGACAATAGATAATGTTTTATTTCTTCAGCTAAATTTTGATAATGACAGACAGCTCATTGTTCTCAATAAGGATACAAAAAATGTAGATATATTGAATAGTAATATTGAAGAAATTAAAGATGTTTTATATTTAAATGAAGAGGTATTCTTTGTGGGAAGAATTAAGGATAATGTTAATTCATTGTATAAGATATCAAATGGAAATACGAAAAGGGTAGTTTATGATTTCCCAGCAGCAATTGTTACTGAAAAGGGAATTAAATTTGATGAGGGTAATAATATATTATTTATAGGAAGCAGCAGTCAAAGTAGTAGTAAGGAACAGATATATAAATATTCTCAAGATGGAAGTGTAAGCAGCATTTCAGATGAGTCCTCTGATTATGCCTTTGTTGATTATGTATATTCCAATTGATATATAACAGTCAATACTCTTTTTTAATAGTAATTGATGAAAAATAATAATATTAAAAAGCAATTAAGCAGTAGTTTAGAGTAAATCTATTCTGCTGCTTTTTGCATTTTGTATATAAGAATAATATTTATATTTAAAATTTTTATTAATGAATATTAGTTGGAAATAACGTCCATAATTAAGCTATATATAAAATTTGAAATTGCGAGGTGATTATTTATTAAAGAGTACCATAGCAGAGATATTGATTTAAAAGCTGTGAATTGTATTGATAAAGGAATATGTGAACGATATAATATCATTCCTGTAAGAGAGGATGAAAATAATATTTTTTTGTTAGGATTCAATGTTAATGAAGAACAGCTTGATTATTTAAAGTTCTACTGCAGAAAAAATATTGTATTTGAAAAAGTCTCAAAAGAAAATTTTCATGAAATAAAAAACATGATCTTTGGCTACCAGGATGGAAATCTTGAAGACAGTATTATTTTTAAAGCAATAGATGACAATGCAAGCGATATACATTTTGAGCCACAAAGTGGATGGGTAAACATAAGATACAGGATAAACGGAAGCCTTATTCTTGTTCATAAAATTCAAAATGAAGAGTATTTAAGAATTCTATCAAAGATAAAATTGATGAGCGGAATGGATATTGCAGAAAAGAGGAAACCACAGGACGGTAAATTTATTATACAATACAATGATAAAAAATATGATTTGAGAGTTTCAACAATCCCAGTAGTTCATGGTGAAAAAATTGTAATAAGAATTTTATACTGTGACAATTTTAATTATAATCTTGAAAGCCTGGGCTTTACAGAAGATAAGATAAAGAAGATAAGGAATATAATTTCTGTAAAAAATGGTCTTGTAATAATATGTGGTCCTACTGGATCAGGTAAGTCAAGCACTCTTTATACTATTTTAAAAGAACTTGATGCAAAGGAGCTAAATATTACAACACTTGAGGATCCTGTTGAGGTACAGATGCCTGAGATTAATCAGATGAGCCTTAACAAAAAACTTGGAATAACATTTGCAGTAGGTCTCAGAAGCATATTAAGACAGGATCCTGACATAATCATGATTGGTGAGATAAGGGATGAAGAAACAGCAGAAATGTCAGTGAGAGCTTCAATAACCGGGCATAAAGTCTACAGCACGCTTCACTGCAAGTCTCCGGAAGAAGTATTCATGCGTCTTGAAAATATGGGGTTAAAATCATATCTAATAAATGAAAGTATTGTAGGAGTTATTTCACAGAGACTTGTGAAGAGATTATGCAGCAAATGCAAAGAAGTTGATAATGAAAAGACTTTTAAGAATCATAAGTTATTTAAAAAATGTGGATGTAAATTATGTAAATATACAGGATATGAAGGCCGTCAGGTTGTAAGCTCTGTCTGTTCTTTTACTTCGGGATTTAATAAGAGCAGTAAAGAATATGATTCACTATCAAATAAAAGTATGGTAGACGATATTGAAAACATGCTTATAAATGGTCTTATATCATATTCTGATTATATTGAATTTATAAAGGGAGAGAGGCTTAATGGATAAGGAAAAGATGAATAAGATGCAGAGTTTTGAAACTCAGATAAGCAGGATGAAAAATACTATAATAAGCATGTTTAATAAAGATATGATTTCTGCACAAAGAACTCGTGTTAATGAAAAGCAGATTTCATTTATTGCTAAAAGCTTAGGTCAGATCTATAAAGATGGAATACCGATTAATAAGGCACTGGTGCTGGTAGAGGAATCTGTAACAGATAAAAAATATAAGAAAAGTTTAAAAAGTATTATTAAAAGAATCAATGAAGGAGACAGTCTCAGTGACGCTTTTAAGGAAAATGGTTATTTGTATCCAGAATTATTTATAGGGTTGATATTTATTGGTGAAAATACTGGAAAGCTTTATGATATATTGATTCAGTTAGGAAGTTATTATGAAAAAAGCAGTGAGTTAAAAAGTGAAGTTAAGATGGCATGTATATATCCATGTTTAATATTATTCTCAATAATGCTGTTAATAGTAGTTTTCATATCTAGAATTATCCCAAGCTTTTATAGTATATATAATTCCATGGGAATAACACCATCATATTTTTATGCAGCTGTATATAATTTTCAGGCAGGATTTAAGGAGAACTTTATTGTCAATATGAATTTTATACTATGCTGGAGTGCAGTTGCTATAATTGTTATGCGTTGTATATTATCTAATACATCGTTCAATTATACTATGAAATTAAAAATAGTAAAAGATATTTTAGAGTATATGACTGTTTTGATTTTTTCCATAATAACAAATTCAGGAATAAATATTCTTCAGGGGCTTGAATACTGCAATGGAAGTATAAGACCAGAATATTTAAATTGTAAAATAACAGGGATAAGGAATTCTATATTAGAGGGTAATACCTTGAGTGAAGCATTGGAAGAAAGCAGTCTTCTATCAAATTATACCCTTGCTGTTATAAGAGTAAGGGAGGAAACAGGAAGTATAGATGAAGGATTTAAAAATATTTCATTGAATCTGGAAAAAGAGATACATAAGAAAGTAAATAATTATTTAAAGGCATTAAGCCCTTTATTAGTAATAGTTATGGGTATACTGGTCTTTATATTTATTTCAGTATTTGTAATGCCTTTGTTTAAAGAAATACAGAGTGGAATACGTTAAATGAAGAAGAGCAGAGGTTTTACATTATTAGAGACAGTTATAAGTATTTTTATAATAACTATTATTTTTACTACAGTTTCATCCATAGGTGCCATGAAAGAGAATATTGAAAATGATATAGAGCATGACTCTGATATGTATGAAATACAGAATATGCTTGTGTTAAGCAAGGCTGCATGCAGAAAAAATGATTTAACAGGATATATTTCAATCAATCCTGGAAAGGATAAACTTGGTTTTTGTTATGATGTATCATCAAGTTGTTTTAGGTATATAGAACTGTCACCAAGCTCAGATTGTATAGGGAAAAATACTAATTTATATATAAGTAGTAAAGGAAAAATCAAGTCTGGAAGCACAATATATGTAAAGGGTGCTGGAAAGGTTGAGAGCATAACTATAGGAGTAGGCGTTGATACTATACGAATTAAAGAGTAGATTACTATGATAGCAAGGATGATAGAGGAGGTTTATGAGGAAGGAAGAGGGAAGCATATTAATAGAAGTTATGGTTTCTATATTTATATTATCAATTGCATGTGTTTTTGCAGTATCTACAACTTCAAAGTGTATAAAGGAGTATAAAATAAGAACTGATAAGGAAGAAATAAATAGAGCTATAAATATGATTATAAAGGAAATTAAGTATAATACTGAACAAGACAAGTTGGATGAAATGTTTAATGGAAGCAGTGAGATTTCATTTAAATATGAAGATGATATGGCTGATAAGTTATATGATACTGGTTTGATAGATCTTGAAAGTGGAAATGATATTAAAATAAGCAGGATAAGTGAAGATATTAAGAGAAGCAGATACAAGGTTAAAGTAAATATAGGAGAGAATATAGATATGGATTATGAGTTTTATAAAAGCTGGTGGATGGATGAAATTTAAAAGGAAAAAAGCATTTACCATAATTGAATCAATAATATATATCTTCTTATCTGTAATTATACTAACAGAAGGAATAAGTCTTCTCATTCCAGTATATAAAGTATATCTTGAGACTAAAAATGATAGTATGAGATGTAATGAATATACGGATTTCTATATTAATTTAAATAATATTGTAAGTGAAGGCGGGATAAATGATATTGTCATAGGAAGTGATTACATAACTTTCTGCAAGAGTGAGTTTGATGACGACATAAAAAAGACAATACGTGTTTATGATAAGAAACTGATAGTTCTTTATTCAAGAGATGATGATATATTGACTTATAATAATATGCTTTTTAATATTGAGAAAATTGAAGTTGAGAAAAGGAAAAACATCATCTATTTAAATATTTACGATGAAAATGGAGAGAATTTCATATGCTGCATTTAAAGAAAAAAGGTTTTGTATTAATAAATACAGTAATAATAATATCACTACTACTTACAATATCAGCTCTTATGTTCAGGATCAATAAAAATAATATTGATATATCATCAATGTATTGTACAGACGATGATATATATTGTATTAATGCGGATGAAGAAGACGTCATATATGAATTTATGTCTATACTGAATAAAAAAGCTAAGGATATGAATGAAAATTATGTAAAAGAAGAGAGCATGGAAGAAGATAGTTTAAAAGAAGATGAAAGACATGATGAAGAATCAATAGAAACAGAAGCTGAATATAATTCCAAAGATATTGATTTTATAGCAAAACATAATTATGAGATAAATTACAGTTATGTTTTTGAAAATGATTTTGAAGAAGAAAGTAATGGGAATAAGTTAAAATATATAAAAAGTTATGATAAACTGATAGTCAAAGTTTATGGTAGATATAATTTATTAAGAATAAGAAAATTAAAATATATCATAAAAAAAGAAAAGATAATACTCGTTCCAACAGCTGATTTTAAAGATACAAATAGAGACTCAGATATATTGTGAGTCACTTAAATGCTAAACCTAAATAATTAAAATAATAATTAAGAGAGGAAGTGCTTGATGAAGGAAGGAGTCGTATTTGTTAAAGAAAATTCATTTATTTATAAAGATAGTGAATACATTTATGATGAAATATCAGAAAAGAATATGATTTTTAAAAGACTGAAGGCAGTTATCTTGGAAGAAATGTTATATATAAAAACTATACAGCTATTACTACATGGCGGCAGTATGGAAAAGTATATTACAGATAAAATTATAGAAATATTTCCTCAGAACGGTGAAATACTTTATGATTATGAGAAGAAATTAAATTGTAACTTAGTATATGTTTATTCAGTAAAAGGAAAGCAGAGAGTAGAAAAGCTGTGTAGTCAATCAAAATATCTGGAAGTAATTCCAATTCAATTTATTATCAGGAAAGCATTAAAGAAGGTACTGAATAATAAGACTGAAGCTTATATGGCTGTTGCAATGTTTGAAAATAGCTATTATTTTATTGAATGCAGCAATGGAGTATTTGTAGATAACTTGGCTTCTAAAAGCGTTGAAGAAATATATAAGCATATAAATGGGAAGTGCTCAGAAGGAAAAATTTTTATAGATGAATCATGCTTTATAAACGAATATTCTTTAAAAAAGATGGAAATAATAAAAATGGATATTGTGGGGTTAATAAATGAAGTTTTATAAAAAATATAAGGATTTTATCCCAAATAGCTTTTATTTAAGATTAGAGAAGAAGAAAAGAAAAAATGAAAATATAATAATAAGTATGTTTCTGGTTATAAATCTTTTATTGCTGCCAGTGAATTTAAAAAGTCTAAATATTTTAAATAAAAAAGAAGTAAAATATAATGATGATGTATCATATAGTGATAAAGGAAGTTTTGAAATTGAGGTAATAAGCTATGTTTTAGATAAACTTCTAATTGATGAATTTGAAGAAGTATATATAAATAACAATTGTGGTGAAATATTGATAAGCAGTTTAAATAATACGGACAGGATAGAGGAAGATAATATATTTGAAGTAAATGAAGTGAGTCTAGTTGGAGATGATAAATATAAAATAGGAGTAAGCATAAATGAGCATTAAATTAAAGAAAGTAATTATATTATTCCTGTTGATTGGTGCTTCGATTCAAATTTATTTAAATAACATATTAATTAAAAAAATAGAAACTATACCTGTAAAATCTGATGTCATACAAACTGAATATAAAAGTTTGTCACAATTGAATAGTGAGCTAAGTGATTTAAATAATTCAGTAATATTAAGTGCAGATAAAGAAGAAGATAGGTGGTATGTGGAACTAGAGTTATTTGGAGACAAACAGGAGATATTATCTGAAATGAAAAAACTGGAAAAATATGAGGTTAGAAATTATGTAATAAGAAAAAATGATAAAGAAAACTGTGTTATAATTGATATATATGGTAGAAAAGATAAGTAAATGCAATAAATATATAATTTTTTAGGATAAAGTAATCATAAATAATTGCATTTATGACTGTCTTTTGATAAAATATCATTGTTATGTCAACGAGTAAGTGTATATACTAGTATTTAAGTATTAAATTTGCATTGTAATTATTTTATAAATTTGGAGGGATATTTTATGATATCAGCAGGAGACTTAAGAAAAGGAACTACTTTTGAGTTTGATGGACAAGTGTTTACAGTAACAGATTTCTTACATGTTAAGCCAGGTAAAGGTGCAGCATTCGTAAGAACTAAGTTAAGAAATGTTATCTCTGGAGGAGTTGTAGATAGAACTTTCAACCCAACTGAAAAATTACAAGAAGCCGTAATTGAAAGAAAAGAAATGCAATATCTTTACAATGATGGTGAATTATACTACTTCATGGATCAAGAAACATTTGAACAAATTCCTTTAAATCAAGAAAAAGTTGAAGAAGCTATTAAATTCTTAAAGGAAAACATGTTTGCAACAATTAAATTCTTCAAAGGTGAAGCTTTCTCAGTTGAAGCACCAAACTTTGTTGAATTACAAATTACTCATTCAGAACCAGGAGTAAAAGGAAATACTACAACTAATGCATTAAAACCAGCTACAGTTGAAACTGGTGCAATTGTAAGTGTTCCTATGTTCGTTAACGAAGGTGATGTTATCAGAATAGATACAAGAACTGGAGAATACATGGAAAGAGTTTAATCTTTAATGTATTATGTGGGGTTGCTAAGTGATATACTTAGCAACTCTATTTGCATATAGGCATTTTGTAAAATAATTTATCATATGAACAGGAAGTGAAACGATATGGAGGAACTTAGAAAAGAAATTGAGGCATTTAAAATCAGTTTATCTAATGTGGACGATGATAAGTATAAAAAGTACTTTGAAAGTATACAATCCATTTTAAATACAATGACGGATAAGATTGAAGAAATTGTTGTAAATCAAGAAACAATGGAAGAAAATATGCAGTTCTTGGATGATGATTTATCAAACATTCAAGATGAATTATTTGAAGAAGTATCGATTGACGAACTGTGTGATATGGAAGATGAGTATGTTGAAATAAACTGCGCTCATTGTAATAAACCAATTTTTATGGAGAAATCAGTTTTAGACAGTAATGAACAAATTCCATGTCCTTACTGTCATGAATATATACATAAATAGAAGAGTCTGCTATAGAATTAAGAGCTTGATTTGAATCAGGATGTTCCGGAGAATCTATAAGATTAATTAAAAAGACCTCATAAAATGAACGTACAATAGTTCATTTTATGAGGTCTTTATGCTTTGAAAATACATGATAAAGTATGAATAAATTCAAGATGAAAAATAAAATTTATTCTATTATAAACGTGAGTGATATATACCTAAATATTCCTTTACATATTTTTTTATTGTAATCTGTAATATTTTCATGTTAAGAAAAATATTAATTAAGTAAGAATGCAGGAAGGATGATATATTAAAAGAGTGAGAGCAGAAGAGGATATAATAGGGATTTTTCCACTAAAGATAGGAGCTTTACTTAAGGAAAGATTATTAAAGGAACAGATATATGAAATAAGAATCAAGATTGGCAAGCCTATTCTTGTATATTCAAAATATGGTGAAAGTATTATAAACTATTCTCCAACAAAAGAAGAAATGAAAAGTATGGTTCAAAAAATTTCTAATTATTCATTATATGCCTATGAAGAAGACATACGACAGGGATTCATTACTATTAAGGGAGGTCACAGAATAGGTATTGCAGGAGAATGTGTTATGGAAGATGGCGAGGTCAAAACTATAAGAAATATTTCATCAATAAATATAAGAATATCAAGCGAAGTAATCGGCTGTTCTGATCAGTTAATAAAATATATATATTCACCAAAGCAAAACAGAATATTTAACACTATAATAATTTCTCCTCCAAAGTGTGGAAAAACAACGATTTTAAGGGATATATCAAGAAACATATCAAATGGAATGCCTTCATTAGGACTTTATGGACGCAAGGTTGTTGTAATTGATGAAAGAAGTGAAATCGGAGCATGTCACTTTGGAATTCCACAAAATGATATTGGAATAAGAACAGATATTTTAGACAACTGCTTAAAAAGAGAAGGCATGATAATGGCTATAAGGAGTCTGTCTCCAGAAATATTGATATGTGATGAAATAGGTACAAAGGGTGATATTGAAGCGCTATTAATGGCTTTTAACTCTGGAGTAAACATAATAACATCGATTCATGGATTTACAATTGAAGATCTTTATAACAGAAAAGTATTTCATGAGCTTTTGGACAACGGAATAATAGAGAGGGCAGTTGTATTAAGTTCACGAAAAGGTGTTGGAACAATTGAAAATATATATGAATTAAAGGAAGGAGATAATATATGCTTAAATTAATCCTGGCATGTGTGCTTTTCAGTATTTGTTCATATATAGGCTTTGAATACGGAGAGGGTTTTAATAATAGAATGTTTCAGCTTCGTGAAGTATTAAAGAGTCTTATTATATTGCAAAATGATATTCTGTATGGTTCGACACCGCTTCCAGAGGCGCTTGGCAATTTTTCTTATAAAGTTGAAGAGCCTGTAAATTCTTTTATAAAAGGTATAAGGGAAAAGCTTATATCCGGCAGTGTTGAAAATGTTTATGATGGTGCAGCAGATGAATATAGGGAATTAAAAGATAAGTTCAGCCTTAATGAAAGTGATGTTAAGGTGCTAAGTGACTTTTTTAAGTCCTTGGGAGATTCTGGGGTGTTTGGACAAGAAAGGATCTTCTCTCTTGCACTTGAAGGAATAAGAATGAATTTAAAAGAAGCTGAAGAAGCAGCCAAGAGGAATGTGAAGTTATACAGATATTTAGGAGTCTGCATAGGTGCAATGCTTACAATTTTTGTATTATAATTCATAAACATAACATAATTCTAATATTAATAATTAACAGCATTAATACAGACTATATTAGAGAAAATTACAATTTATATAATAAGGTTGTTTATTCACTATATTAAAAATTTAATCTATATCTGGCCAGTTCAAGGCAGAAATCATAAAAGCATGCATAGGGGGAGAAAAAATGAATGATATAAGTATTCTTTTAAAGATTGGCGGAGCAGGAATAATTCTGGTTATTCTTGATAAAGTTCTTACAAGCAGTGGGAAATCTGATATTGCAGCAATTACTAATATTGCAGGGGTTGTAATAATACTTTTGATGATAGTTTCAATAATAGGAGATCTTTTCAGCACCGTAAGAACTATGTTTATTATGTAGCAGGTGATATTATGTTGATTTTAAAGATTGTAGGTATGGCTTTTGTGGCATTATTTTTAATTCTCATGTTAAGACAGTTTGGGAGCACCCATGGAGTTTTGTTAACTTTAGCAGCAGGAGCTTTGATGCTTTTAGTCATCTTTGATCCGCTGAGGGAAATACTAACTTTTCTGCAGACAATTTCTGATAAGGCTAATATTGATACAGTATATATTGGAATAGTATTAAAAATTATAGGTATAGCTTATATTGCATCATTTGCAAGCAACCTATGTAAAGATGCAAAAGTGGATAGCCTGGCAACTCAAATTGATTTTGCTGGTAAGATAATGATTCTTGTATTAGCTATCCCAATTTTAATGGCAGTACTAAATTCTATATTACAGATAATGTGATGGAAACATATATTTAAGCAGTATGAAATAAAGTAGTGATTTAGATATGGCAGATTTCATGTAAGTAAATATAAAAGGTTGTGTATTCAATATGACGAGGATAAAAAGGTTAACAATTTTTTTTATAAGTATGTTTTTATTATTTATACTATGTGAACCGTTTTTTCTGCCAGAAAGCATAAAGTGCGTAGGTGCAGAAAAATATACAAAGGAATACACTGTTCTGGCAGCAAATGATGAAGAAAGCACATATACACAGGATTATATGAATACTGAAGAAGAAGGAAGTAGTTATCAAAATAAAATTAATAAAGATAATATTACAATTGATGATATTGGAGGCAGCGCAAAAGGACAGATAGAAACATTATATGATTATATAAATAAGATGAAAAGCGATGTTGAACTGCTTCAAGGGCTTGATCC
>JAEWQX010000226.1 GCA_023399035.1 Bacillota bacterium
TTTCTTTAGATGTCGTAGAAAGTATTCTTAAGAGAAATTTTATGGGTATTATATTTAAAGAAATTGAGGTGGTATAAATGGCAGAAGATAAGAATATAGCAGAGTCATTAGTTTCTGCAGCAGGAAATGAAGTGGTGCAGGGTGTAAAAGACGATGTTGGCGGACTAGCACAGATGGGAGAAATGGCGAAAAATGCATGGGGCTTTTTAAAAGAAGATGTAAAAAACGGAATTGACTGGTTAAAGATGTCCCCAGAAGAAAGGGCACAGAAGGAACAAGAAGAAAAAGATGCAGAGGAAGCTAAAAAAGCAGAAGAAGAGGCAGCAGCTGAAGCTGAAGCACAGAGATTAGAAGATTTAAAGAAAACATATATTCTTCACACAGCAGTTATTTTATGCGATAAAGCACAACATGAAAGTTTTGTTGTACTTCCAACAAGCCATGGAGAATTTATTCATGGAATACCACAGCTTAATGTGGCAGACAGCAAACCAAACATAAATATAAGAAGTTTTGGAATATGCAGGAGTCCTTCAAATCCTTTGGTTCAAGAAAAAGCAAAGGAGATATTAAAGGAAGTTAATGAAGAGAGAGAAAAGGGATTCATGGACAAAGTTTTAGATTTATTTACAAAAAAATCTGATAAGGTATGTACAGATAGTGATGAAAATTTAGCACAATATTGTGCGGCTGAATGTACACCAGTGATAAATATGGAATGGATAGATGGTAAAGAAGATGTATTGATAGATGGAAAGCCAGCATTACTTGGAAGATGTACATTAACATGTTCACAAGGTGATGGGACAATAACAATTTATACAAGTGGACAAATGGAATAATAATTAAGAATTTTTATCTGAAGTAAGAATTTTTATCTGAAGATTATATATTTAAATGCAAGAGATTTATATATTGTATATTAAAAATAATTAGGGAAATGGAGGAAAGTGATATGGTTATAACATATAAGGGTTTGGAATTGGAAATACCTTATGAGGCAGAGCAGATAGAAGATATAAAAATTACTGTATCTTTAAATGATCATGGATATTTATATTTAAAGCTGTTAATACCAGAAGGCAGAATATCTGAATATATAAATAAAAATGTTAAAGATGAAAAAATAGAAGTATCTAAGATAAATGATAATGGGAAAAAATCTAAAGTCTTTGTAGGAAAAATAAATAAAGTACACATGTCATTTGAAGGCGGCCTTCATATGATGGAAATAAACTGTACTTCATATACTAAAGATTTCGATATTAAGAAAAACAGCAGAACCTTTTGCAATTTAGATATGACATATGAACAAGTTATAAGCAAAACATTAGAACCATATGATAAGAAGGATTTTACAGATAATTTAAGTCATGGGACATCTTTAGGGGAATGGCTTTTACAATACGAAGAAACAGAATGGGGTCTTTTTAAAAGGGTTGCTACACACTTTAATGGAGTAATAGTACCAGATATTACAGCAGATTATGGAAGATTTCACTTTGGAATTCCTGATTTAAATAAAAATAAGGAAATCAAACTGAAAGATTATGAAATTGTAAAAAACATTGATGAGTACAATAAAAATGAAGCAATGGGCCTTGAAGATAATTTTCTCCATGAGTATGCAAAGTGGGATATTGTAAGCAGTCAGGATTTATTACTTGGAGAACAGGTCTTATTTAATGAAGTACCTTGTGTTGTATTAAAAATAAAAACAGAAGTATATAAAGAAGAAATAAGAACAATATATACTTTGGCACCAGCAAGGGGCTTAAGAACTATTTATAAGACTAATAACAAAATATTTGGAATGAGTATTCCTGCTACAGTAAAAGATGTAAAAGGTAATACTATGAGTGTACATTTTGAAATTGACCCATCTTATGAGACATATCCAAATCAAAAGTATTTTACTTATGCAATAGAGAGCAGTGCGTGGTACTGTATGCCGGAAAAGGAAAGTAAAGTTCATATTTATTTTCCAACCAATGATGAAAAAGATGCAATTGCAGTACATGCTGTAAGAAATACAAGTGATGGTGCAGCATATGCAAGCAAAACTCAGAATCCTGATAATAAATCATTTTCTCATACATCAGGAAGTGAAATGTGCCTTACTCCAAGCGATATGAATTTCACATCGGATGCAGGAGGGGCTTCAACAGTAAACTTATCTCAGGGTGGAGATGTATCAATAAGTGGAACAAATATAAATCTGACTGCAACAGAAGATGTACAGCTTGGAATGAGAGAGGGCGATGGAGATGCACCAGCACTTAAACCACAGGTAATACAGATTTCAGCAGGTGAAAAAATAGATTTTGCTAAGGGTGGAACATTAGGAATAGAAATAGTCGATCAGACATTTATACAAGGACCTATGATAAAGTATGAAGGAAGTATTAAAGATTCTGTTCCTCTGCCTGACGAAATAGCTCATAGAAATGATGGAGATGCAGAGACAATTAATGAAATTAATGCTCAAGCTAAGCAATATGAAGAGCAGAAAATTCAAGAAGCTAAAAATAAAGTAGGTTTTGGATTAGTTGCATTTGCAATAGGTGCAGTAGCGGTTGCAGCAGCAGTAGTAGTTTCAGTAGGAACTGGAGGAGTTGGTGCACCAGCAGCAGTAGCATTAGTTGCGGGAACAATATCAGCTGTATCAGGAGCGTCAAAAGCAGCTGAAGGTGTATCTGATTATAAAAAGGCGGTTGAAACGGGAGATTTTTCTAAATCCTATAACTTTATGCGGGATACCCTCATGGGTGGAAATGAAACACTCTATAATCTGGTGACATATGGTGCAGTACTGATTTCAGGTGTGGCATTAGCAATTCTAACAGGAGGTGCAGCTACTGAAGTACTTGCAAAGACAGCTATTGATATGGGTGGCGATGTTGCATTTAATATGATAGCAGATTATGCTGATGATGGCCACATAAATAATGGAGTCATGAGTTATTTAGAATCTGCATGTATGTCTGGAGGATTATCTGGAGTAAATGTTGGTGTAATGAATAAATTCAAAAAGATTGAAAAAGCAGGAAAGTTGAGCTGCAAAACAATAGGAAGAATAAGAATGGCATCAGATGTAGCATTGGATTTAACAGGACAGTTAGCTACAACAGGTGATATGAATATAACATCAACATTATTAAAGAAATATGTAGGAAATAAGTTGTGTTTCTCCGACCCAGTAGATGGTGCAACAGGAAGTCTGTATATTCCAGCTACAGATATAGTTCTTCCAGATATTCATGAAGAATTTAAGGTAGAAAGAAAATATGAATCAGTAAATCCTCGATGTGGAGTTCTAGGAAGGAACTGGACAGCCAGCTTTGAAACATTTTTAGATATAAGCGACAACAAGGTTAATGTATTATGTACTGACGGCCATGTTGAAACATTTAATTTAGTAGATAATAACTGGGTTAATGATAAAGGCGGAGCCAGAATATATACATTAAAAGAAGCAGATGGTGAATGGATTTTAAAATGCTATTCAGATAAGAAAACTTATTATTATGATTCAGAAGGAAAAATTCAGAGAATTAAGAACAGATTTAATAATGAAATTACATTTACTTATATAGGAAAGAATATTGAAACTATAACTACATTTTCAAATTATAAATTATTCTTCACTTATAAAGATAATAAAGTAATTCAGATTAAGGATGAGCTTGGAAGAACATCACAGTATAAATATGATGGTGATTATTTAACAGAAGTTGTTCATGTAGATCAGGGTATAACAAGATATACGTATGATGATGAAGGATTTATTAACAGCATAACTGATCAGAATGGACATACTTATACAAAGAATTTCTTTGATAAGAAGGGAAGAGTAACAAGACAGGATTTCCCTAATGATGATAACTGTACAATAACTTATGATGACAGTGAAAAAGAAGTAACTTTCTATTATGAAAAGAGCAGAAGAACTGAAAAGACAAAATTTAATAATGAGGGATTGATAACTCATTTATTCTATGAAGATGGAAGTACAGAAGAATACAAGTATGATGAATATCAAAATAAAATATATGAAAAAGATAGAAATGGTAATGAAACATTCAGAGTTTACAACGAATATGGAAGCTTATTAAAAGAAACTAAACCTGATGGATTAGTTACAGAGTATTTATATGATGAAGACCAGAATCTTGTAAAGGAAACTGATAATTTAGGAAAAGAAATATTATATTCTTATGATAATCAGAGTAATTTAGTTGAACAGAAAACTAAGATTGATGTTAATGAATATAAGGTTGAAAGTTATACTTATGATTCACTTGGAAGAATTATAACTAAAACTGATGCTGAAAATAATACTTCAAAATATGAATATGATGTTACAAGTTTAGTTGATGGAAAGAACGTAAAAGATCCCGTAAATGTAATTACAAACAGTGGATATGAGTATAAGTATGAATATGATGAAGTAGGAAGAAATACATCAATAACAACAGATTACGGAACTATAGAATTTGGTTATAATAACCTAGATTATATATCTAAAATAAAAGATGCCAATGGAAATGTA
>JAEWQX010000158.1 GCA_023399035.1 Bacillota bacterium
GTCTACTCCTATAACTTCTTTATGCGGTGCATTACAGTCATCAGCCATGCATACACTTGACCTCGTCATATTTATATTCACCATATTTTTATTTATGGATCTAACTGATCTCTTCTTTTCTTTTTTACTATTAAACAACCACATTTATGCATTACCTCATCACTAAATTTAAAATATTATCCTCACTGCTTACTGTATTCACATAAGCTTAATACTATAAATCATTCTTATATTTATCATTGGTTATATACTGAAGCATCACTTAAAACTATCTAACAACCTTAACCTGTAATGATTCTATTACATCCATTGCTTTTTCATGTAAACTTTCATCAAAACTTGCACATAATTTTTCATCTACAATAAGCTGTGCATTTATATATTGAGACTGGAATGTTACAACATTACTTATTACGCAAATATTGCTCACAACCCCTACAAATTCTATCTCATCAATATCTTTTCCCACTTCTTCAGTTAATTTGATCATATCTTCCGGTGCTATTCCAAATGCTTTCTTGTTATAGTGGAATGTATTCTCCATGCCCTTGAATTCCTTAAGTCTGCCATAAAGTTCATGGCCTTCAGTTCCTATATAACAGTGAGGTACTGGAAGATTCTTTCCCTCTCTTGTTTCAAGATAATTTTCATAGTGAGTATCATAAGTAAATACAACTTTATCTCCACTTTCAAGATATCTCTTAACCTTACTGTAAATTCCTTCTTCCAAAGTTTCAGCCTTTTTGAAACCTAATGTCCCATCAACAAAATCCTTTTGATAGTCTATAACAACTAATAATTTCTTCATAATCAAAATTCCTTTCATCTTTATACTATTCTTTATTTAATTTATCCAGAATCACTTTATTCCTGGTTTTTCCTAAGTTATCCTATAAAAATCCTAAGCGACTATATGTATATAGATTACATTCTATTCTATATTTTGTAAATATTTTTTAGCTGCATGTTTTCATATTTAAACTATTCCTCATTATTATACTATTATATACAAATATGCATTTGTATCATTTATCTTCTACATATACTTCTATCATACTTTTATATCTTTTTGACATTTTTCTTCACATTCCATTAATGATTTCATAGTATAACTAGTAAGTGAAGAACTTATTGAAAGGATGAAAATCTTATGTACAGACACGAAGATAGTGGATGTAAAATGAAAGAGTATGCAAGAGCATATATACTACCTCAAAAATACGAAAATCTTTTTTCTTGCAAGGAAGGATTCTGCAAAGGAACAATATTTAAAGACCTTTATAGACCTTACGACGAAAAAAAGAAAGCAAAATGTTAGAGGTGGTATTATGAATAAACATGATATGTTAAATAGCATACGAGTATATCAATTCTGCGCTGTAGAGCTTAATCTTTACCTTGATAATTTCCCAGAAGATAAAAATGCATGTGAGGACTACTGCAAAGTATCAGCAAAGTTAGATAGCCTAATTGCTGAATATGAAAAGAATTATGGTCCCCTTAGAAATTTTGGAGGTTCTTTCTTTGAAGATCCAAAGAAATGGGTAAATCAATGCTGGCCATGGGAAAATGAAAAAAAGGAGGATTAAGATATGTGGTATTACGTAAAAACATTACAATATCCAGTAAACTTAAAGTGCAACGATCTTGCAATGGCTAAATATCTTATAACACAATACGGAGGACCAGACGGAGAATTATCTGCTTCACTAAGATATTTAAATCAGAGATATACAATGCCCACATGTAAAACTAAAGGATTATTAAACGATATAGGTACAGAGGAAATGGCACATGTAGAAATAATTGCTACCATGGTATATCAAATCATGGAAAATTCAACTATTGAAGAAATTAAAAAGGCAGGATTGGCTGGACATTATGCTGATCATGGAAAATCTACTTTCTACACTGATGCTACCGGTAATCCATGGACTGCAACTTATATTCAAGCAAAGGATGATCCTATAACAGATTTACATGAAGATATGGCTGCTGAACAAAAAGCAAGAACTACTTATGAAAATCTAATAAAGTTAACTGATGATCATGACGTGAAGGAAATATTGAAATTCTTAAGAGAAAGAGAAGTTGTCCATTACCAGAGATTTGGTGAAGCTTTAATGGATGTTCAAGATCATCTTTGTTCTAAATAATTATTTAGATAAAAAGGCTGTGATTTTCACAGCCTTTTAAATAACCTCATAAAGTCACAACTGCACTGAATCCAGTTTATTAAAGTATTCAGCTTATAATCCATCATTTCTTCTGCTATATAAAATACGGTGTTCAATTTTCCACGAACCTTGTCCACCTTTATTTTAAATAAACCTATATTCCTATATCTATTCAGCATTTGAAATATAAATTTCTTTGTAATACTGATATTTCTTATATAATGACTATATTCAAGCTTCGGTACTCCCATTAAAATAAGTTCTATAAAGTATTCTCCTATCTGACCTTTGCTTTTCAATTTTATTTATTCTTATATATTCAGAAAAACTATCAATATACATTTTGCATTTGTCAAATAAAATAATCACGATTCTATTTTTACTTATTTAACCATCTATAGCATATATCCGAATCTTTGCTCTCATATTTAAAATTATAAGTTAAATGACACATTATGCTA
>JAEWQX010000129.1 GCA_023399035.1 Bacillota bacterium
AGAATATCCACATAGCTTTTGCAGCATCTATTGGTGATCCTCCACCCATTGCTACTATCCAGTCAGGCTGGAAGTTTCTCATTGCTTCTGCACCCTTCATAACTGTTTCAACTGATGGATCTGGTTCTACACCTTCAAATAATTCTACTTCCATACCAGCTTCTTTTAAGTAATCTTCAACTTTTTGAAGAAAACCAAATCTTTTCATTGATCCTCCACCAACTACAACGAAAGCTCTTTTTCCCTTTAAAGTCTTAAGTGCTTCTAAAGCCCCTTCTCCATGATATATGTCTCTTGGTAAAGTAAAACGTGCCATAAATTATCCTCCTAAATTTGTCACTAGTTTTATTTTTCTTTTCACAAATATATATAGCAAAAATCGTGCCAACTTGTTATTTTTTTATCAAATTAGTGTTTTAAACGCTTTTAAGAATTATATTTTTAGTACAAATAAAAAATCGTCCTAAAATAGGACGATTTTTTCGTTTTTTATGTATTATTTTAGGACACTGTCACTTTTTAGTACACTTCTATGCCATATTTTTTCATTTTTAGGTATAGTGTATTTCTGCTTATGCCTAATTCTTTTGCAGTTTTAGTCATATTATTACCAAAAAATTTTATAGCTTTTTCAATAGTTTTCCTTTCAAGGTAATTTAAATTAAAATTATTGTTTTGATTTTCACAAAGTTGATTATTATTCTCAATTAAATCAACTTTATTTATATTATCATTAATATATTTTTTATTTCCCTCTTCCCATAAATCAAAAGAAATCTTTCCTTCTAAGTTAACTATATTTTCAATATAATTTTCCAATTGACGTATATTACCTGGCCAGCTATAAGATAAAAGACTGGTATATAATTCACTATCTATTTTAGGTATAGGTTTATTTAATTTAAATGATTTTATTCTTAGAAAATACTCTATTAATTTTCTAATATCATCATTTCTTTCTCTTAATGGCGGAAGATTTATTGGAATAACACATAGTCTATAATATAAATCTTCTCTAAACGTGCCTTTTTTTATTTCTTCTTTAAGATTTTTATTCGTTGCAGCAATAACTCTTACATCTATGGGAATTTCTGTGCTTCCTCCAAGCCTTGTTACTCTAGATTCCTGAAGTACTCTTAACAAATTAACCTGCATGTCTAATGGCATTTCACCAATTTCATCAAGAAATATTGTCCCACCATCAGCAACTTCAAACTTTCCAGGCTTACCACCCTTCTTGCCTCCTGTAAATGTGCCATCTTCATATCCAAATAATTCACTTTCTATTATATTGGCTGGTATGGCACCGCAGTTTATAGCCACAAACTTTTTATTTCTTCTTAAACTGTAATTATGCATGGCCTGAGCAAGAACTTCCTTCCCTGTACCACTTTCACCCTGAATTAAAACAGTCGACGGGCTATTTGCTATTATCTTACTGTTTGTAACAACATTTTTTATAGCTGCACTTTCTCCTATGATGTCATTGAAAGTTAAAAAAGCTCCCGTAGCAGATTTTATATCATAGTCTTCTTTCATATTGCTCATTGTTATTACCATACCTATTATCTGCTCTTTATGAATTATTCCCTTAAATACAAGTTCTGTCTTATAGTTGCTCGTATGCTTTAACTTAACTTCTTTAATAATCGTGCTGTTATCATTATTTAACTCATCTAATATATTCCCTAAATCAGGTACTATATGATATATATCTTCTTTTATTAAAAATTCCTTTTCCTTTTGAAACATATATGCACCGAATTTATTGATGTTAGTTATCTTTCCCTGCTTATCTACTATCATTATTCCTTTATCAACATTATCTATTATGCTTTCCATATAGTTATATGTCTGATTTAAAATATCATTTATTTTCTTCTTATCCAGTTCATTTTCAATGGCTTTTACTCCAAAAACAACTAGTCCTAAAGTATGTGGATGTTTCATATAGCTTTTTCCTGTTAAATTTAAAGTACCTATTATATCGCCATTTTCATTGTGGATTGGTGCTGCTGAACATGTAAGACTATGAAGTCCTTCTATATAATGTTCCTGTGCAGTTATCTGAACACATCTGTTTTCTTTAATTGCAGTCCCCATAGCATTTGTACCTATATTTTGTTCATCCATATATGCTCCTACCTTTAAGTCCATGCAATCTAAAGACTTAGTTATCCTTGAAGCTCCCTTTATGTAAAGAATACATCCTTCATTATCCGTTAATACTATAATAAATTCTTCATCTTCAACAGCGGAAAATACCATATCAATATATATTTTTGATATTTCTATCAATTCTTTATTTTCAGCAAGTATTCCATCAAGTTCATCTCCATGCAATATCTTTCTTGAACATTTAGAATTTTTTTCAACTCCATAGCACTTACTTCTTTCATGTGAATTCTGAATTAATACCTTCATATTTTCCATCTAATACCCCATCTCTTGTCATAAGTTTTCAATTTTATCTATCTGTCACATTTTTCAAAATATCCATAATTATTATATCACATGAAAGAGCCATCCTTAGATTTAACATCTAAGGATGGCTCTTAACTATTTAATAATTATTGAATAACCATTGTTGAATATATCTATTATATAAAACAATAAAATTCACCTATATAACTAGAAATATAGATGAATTTTTTATTGGATTAATTAATATTATTGAATTGCATTAACTTCTGCTAATGTTGGCATTGAAGCTATTGCACCATAGTTAGTACAAGTTATTGCTCCTACCTTGTTAGCAAATGCTATTATTTCTTTCCATTTATCCATACTGATATTCTTTTTATCTTCAATATCAGAAACCTGCTTTAATACAGCACCAACAAATGAATCTCCTGCACCAGTTGAATCAACCTGCTTAATCTTTATTGATGGTATTATTACATTTTCACCAGCAACACTTAAGTAAGTTCCTTTAGAACCTAAAGTTATAGTTACAACTTTAACTCCCAAATCATGTAAAGCCTTAACTCCAGCATCTAAATCTTTTTCACCAGTAATTAATGTTAATTCTTCATCACTTAACTTAGTGAAATCACTATGTCTTAAGAATGCTTTACTGTCCTCAACAAATTGAGCTAACATATCATCTTTTATTAATGCATCTCTGTAGTTAGGGTCAAAAGATACATATATGTTTTTTTCTTTTGCATAATCTAATAACTTAAAATAAGTTTTCTTTAATTCACCATCTAAGAATCCAGTAGCTGATCCAAAATGAATTATATCAGTAGCAGTTATCTTTGATGTATCAACATTATCAAAAGAATATTCTCCATCGCTTCCTCTTAAGAAATCAAAGTTACGTTCTCCATCAGCATCTATTCCTACTAATGCCATTGTAGTACTTCCCTTTTCTACAGTCATATCTGTATTTATGTTTAAATCCTTTAATATAGTACCATCTTTATTGTAATCAACTATACATTGATAAGATTCTCTTTCATTATTTTCATCTTTAACATTACCTGTATAAAATAACTTTAATGTGTCACCTTTTACATATGCTCCGCCTGAATAACATCCATTCTTATCAAACCAATCTTCTGGCTTTAAAATTATTTCTGGTTTAGTAAAATTCACAAAATCAGTAGTTTTAACTAATGCCCAGTGCTTAGTTTTATGTTCACATCCAAATGTATTCCATTGAAAGAAGATATGATACTTGCCATCAAAATAACTTAATCCATTTGGGTCATTTACTAAGCCAAAAGGCATTTCGATATGATTTTTATTTCTCCATATATTGCTGTCATTACTTCTATAATAATTATCTAAGTCTTGTTTTATTTTTTCATATATCTTTGTCATAACTACCTCTTTCCTTAAAATTATTAATTTATGTCATTAAATTTTCAACACTTTCTCTTTCGATTAATTTCAATGGTATCTCACTTTTTTTATCCAGCTCTCTGCCTTCAATTAACTCCAGGATACCTTGAGCTGTTTTTTCACCACCTTTAAATTCTCTTAAATTAAATAAATCCTTTAAACTTAAATAAAAATTGACCATTGCAGAATGCAACGGTCAATTCATTACTATCTTAATTCCATTTTTCCTCTATAAACAATCTTCACAATATTTTCAAGTTCCTCATTTAAAGCAAGCTGAACTTTTTTGCCACCTTTAAATTGAAAAGTATATACTCTTAGTCCCTTGATGTTATTATTGAATAATGCCTGCTTACGATTTATGTTATTTGAAGATTCATAAACAGCTTCTACATCTTCATTAGTTATCTTTTGCACAAGTTTTCTTTTGCTTCCTGCAAATATTTTGCTCACATCTATATTTCCATTAAATAATTCATATTCATAATCAATAAATGAGAAATACGTAACAAAGAAAAATACAACTGCTGCTATTTGCATTATTAATGCTAGTAGTGGTGATACCAGAAAAAACATCAACACTCCTACTACAATTATAGCTATCACTATAGTCTTAACATTCTTTAACTTTTGCTTGCTTTTATCTGCTGCAATGAATTGTTCTAAAAATACCTCCATAGTACTACCATCCCCTCTAAGTATAAAACTAACTGTAATTAAGCTTTATTTTTTATTTATACGATTTCATTATACAATATATTTACTTATCTTTCATATAGTTATTAATTTATTAACATAATATTTATATATCCTTACAAATCTTCTAGTAATTTCATCTGAATATGATTATAACTTTTATGATTAAAATTTTTAATCATTATATATTTTCTATGATATAATATACATATATTACCAATATATAGGAGGTTAGGAATCAAAATGGGAATTAATGAGATAATAAAAGTGGGTAACAATATAAAAAGAATTCGCAAACAGAAAAACATTTCTCAAAAAGACATGGCAAAAAAACTTAATATGCCGTCTTCTACTTACTCTAATTATGAAAACAATAATAGAGAACCAAATGCAGCAACATTAAGAAAGATAGCCGATATACTTAATGTAGATATCAGTGATTTACTGAATTTGAATTCTCCAGAAAATGAGTCTTCTGAAAAGTATCTTTCTGATGATATTAATACTATTCATGTGATTGAAGATCTCATCAAGCTTTGTGAATTCAATATTAATTTCAACAAACTTTCAAGTGATGACAGAGAACTGGAATCTTCCTTAAAGCTTGCAATAAAAAACAATACTATTCCATTAACATATATAAGCAATGGACATGATAATCTTGATTTAACTAATGCAGAATTCATGAAGTTTACAGATAAGATATTACGTTTTGTTAAATTTGAAGTAAATGAACTTATTTCAAACAAGTCTTCCTAAAAACTATATAAATTGAGATATAATTTGATTAGGTCTATTATGAAAGGCAGTTTTATGGATTTAATATTATAAAAGCATCTATTCTGATAATAATTACCTAAATAGATGCTTTTTTATTATATTCCACTGTTAATAATATTATAAATATATTTCATATCAAGTGATTTTCTCAATTCATCTGCCAGAACATCATACTGACTTTCCTTATAGGATTTTATATCAAAGGTTTTTAGGCTTTCTGTAGTTAACCCCTTCTTGTCCAAAAGGGCCTCTATAATTACTCTAGATACATCTTCCTTATCAAAAACTCCATGTATATATGTTCCATATACATTACCCCTGTTAACAATATTCTTATTGTTATCTGTCAATCCCATGTGTATTTCATATCCTTCAAAGTTTACTCCCGAAAGTTTATTGAATATTCCACTTACATCTTCAAGCTTCCCTTCAACCCTCACTGTTTTCTTATTCTTTCCGAATACCGTATCATATTCCAGTAAACCAAGTCCTGAAATTTCCCCTCCCTGTTCAACGCAGTCTGGGTCCTTAAGTGTCAGTCCAAGCATCTGATATCCTCCACAGATTCCAATCAACGGCTTATCCTTAGAAATATGCTTCATTATTGCTGCTTCTAATCCACATTCTCTAAGCCATATTAAATCAGAAATTGTATTTTTAGTTCCTGGAAGTATTATTAAATCAGGATCTTTTAATTCCTTTACTGAACCCACATATCTTAATGATACCCCATCTATATATTCAAGAGCATTAAAATCAGTAAAATTAGATATTCTAGGGAGCCTTATTACTGCAATATCTATAAGGGCGCTCTTTTCTTTTACGTTAAATCTCTCTGTCAGGCTATCTTCATCATCTACATCTACATTTATATACGGAACAACACCTACCACCGGGACATTTATTTTATCTTCAAGCATTTTTAATCCTGGTTCTAGTATGGATTTATCACCTCTGAACTTATTAATAATAGTTCCTTTAACTCTCTTCTTTTCTTCATCCTTTAAAAATAGCATTGTTCCTGCAAGTGAGGCAAAAACACCTCCTCTATCTATATCACCAACTATAAATACTGGTGCATCAGCAAGTTCCGCCATCCCCATATTGACGATGTCATCATCATTTAAGTTGATTTCAGCTGGACTACCTGCACCTTCAATAACTATAATATCATTTTCTTCTGCTAATCCATTAAATGCCTCCATTATATCTGGTATGAGCTTCTTCTTTTGAGCAAAATAATCCTTTGCACTCATATCTCCAACAACCTCACCGTTTACAATAACCTGTGACCCTGTATCGCTTGTAGGTTTTAATAATATTGGATTCATACGTACATCTGGCTCTATTCCTGCTGCTTCTGCCTGCATAACCTGTGCTCTTCCCATCTCAAATCCGTCTCTTGTTATAAAGGAATTTAAGGCCATGTTCTGTGACTTAAAAGGAGCTACCTTATATCCATCTTGTTTAAATATTCTGCATAACCCTGCTACTATTAGGCTTTTACCAGCATTTGAAGCTGTACCCTGTATCATTATTGTTTTTGCCACACTCTTTCCTCCACTTTTCTTATTTTTATCTATATATCTGATAAAATTTTTATTTTCTTATAATTCTTTATCCACAGATTTTCATTTATTTCTATTAAATATCCACAGCAGTTACCAACCTGCCAACAGTAAAATTCTTTATTAGGGTATGAATACTTATCTAATATGGACATTATTGTTCCACCATGAACCACTGCAGCTGCCTCACTGATATTATTATCTATCATATCCTGTACCATTTTATCAAATCCAAGTATACTTCTCTTTTTGAATTCTTCTGTATCTTCACCATTAGGAAAAGGAAGCGTTCCATTACTATCGATCCACTTCTGATAATACTCATTTCCATTAAGCTCTTTATAATTTTTATTTTCAAAATCACCAAAATCACATTCTCTTAATTCATCAATTATTACAGGTTCTAAACCGCTATAAATTATCCCTGCAGTTTCAATACACCTTTTTAGAGGACTTGAATAAATATGCGAAACTTGTGTAAAACTTTTACATTCAGCAAGATAAACACCTTCATTACAAAGATGCTCATCAGTTCTGCCTATATATCTGCCTTTAAGATTTCCTTCTGTTTTAGAATGTCTTATTAAAACTATCTTAATCATCTTTCCCACCCTTGATGATAGTTCCAATTCCACATACTACCCTATGTACTTCCTTTGATTCCTTAGCAATATCACAGCATATTCGTCCTGTTAATTCACGATATCTTCTTTCAAATTTATCCATTGGAACAATCCCATATCCTATTTCATTAGATATTACAACTGATATCCTACAAGCTTTAAACATATTATTTATCTTTTCCTTAACTATTTCTTCATCATCATAAACTCTTAATAACTCTTTTATAAGAATATTAAAATTGTATAAAACTGTCTTATTGCAGTTTATTATTTCTCTTAATTTTAAGCTTTCCATATTTGAATAATCTATTACATCCTCATTTTTGAATTCAGTAAGACTTAGAGCATAATTTAGTTTACCTTGATGTTCTCCTCCAATTATAAAAATCATTAATTTTCCTCCCTTCACCATATATTTAAATAACTCATATTTATAAGAATGTATTCTTAAACTTTTAATAAATCTTTTATTTAGTATTCAGATTTGAATATATCACTATTATTTATCCTTTAATTTATAAAAACATTAGAATTTTTCCACCTAAAACTATGCTTAATGCCATAAGGAGTTCACACATCTGAAGAAAATATCCTGCAAGATCCCCAGTGATTCCAGAAAAATTCTTAATAGACATATGCTTATAATAAAAAAACATGGTAAATGCAGCAATAACGCATATGGCTCCTAAAATAACATGAATATACAACATAACTGCAGTGCAGACTGCAATGTAAAGGTACATTGTAATTCTCACTATATTTTTCTGTGCAGCATCTGAAAAGCTAGCTGCTAATCCGCTCTTTTTTGCACATGGAAAAGTTACTATTGAAAGACCGCTTAAAGCTCGTGACATAATAAAGCCAACACATAAAATAAAAAGTGCTTTTCCACTAATTTCACTCCATACACCAAAATCAATAACAAAATATATGACACAGCATATAAGTGCAAATGCACCTATATGTGAATCTTTTAAAATCTCAAGTTTCCTTTCAACACTCTGATATGAATTTACAGCATCCATAGTGTCAACAAATCCATCAAGGTGTATTCCACCAGTTATAAGAACTGGCAGGGCAGTTAATATGGATGTTCTTAAAATATCCCCTATATGAAGTCTATAGCAGATAGCATTGGCTATGAGGATAATAATACCTATAGCTGCTCCAACCATAGGGAAAAAGCACATGGCATATTTCATACTCTTCTTATCCCAATCTGTCTTAGGCATTGGTATCTTTGAATACATTGAAAATGCAATTTTAAACGAACTCCACATTATTCACATCTCCTTTATGATAAACAGGAATTGAATACACTACCTCAATAACATTATCTGCTTCTTTTCCTAATTTAACATTTATTTCTCCAAGATATTTTATATATCTCATTGTTTCATCATCATAATATATCCCATCAGAAAATACTTCATTTGTTACTATGACGAGATTCTCGCATTTATCTCTTATTTCTCGTACCCCTTTAATGATGCTATGCACAGTCATTTCTCCTGCTCCGCCTTCCAGGTACATTTCATTTGCTACAAGATTAGACATACAATCAAGAAGTACAGTGGAATCTTCAGTAATAACTGCATCACTTAGATTTTTGAAACATTCTACTGTTTTAAAATTTTTATGTTCACGCATCTTTTTGTGTCTTTCGACTTTTTTTAATGATTCATCATCATAAGGAAACATAGTAGCAATATAAATTAAATTTTTTGAATTATATGATACAGATAAATCTTCAGCAAATTCTGACTTTCCACTTCCGCTTCCTCCTGTAACCAAAGTTAACATTACATCCCTCCAAACATACTTCATATAATTGCACAAAATATAAACTAAGATAATGGTTTATATTCTTCTATACCAATATCATTAAAACTGCTCATTTTATTATACACTGCACATGCCATATCTAATATTGGAAGCAAGGCTACTGCACCACTTCCCTCTCCAAGACACATTTCACATGTTATAAATGGCTTTAGACGCAGTGCATCTAGAAGCATTTTTCCTGCTGGTTCCTTTGAAACATGAGATGGAAGCATATATTGAATAGTTTTAGGTGCAATTCTTGAAGCAACAAGGGCTGCAACTGCAGAAATGAAACCATCAATAACTATTGGAAGGTTATATACTGCTCCTCCGATAAAAACACCCGTTAATCCTGCAATATCATAGCCTCCTACTTTAGCCAATACATCAATTGGATCATTGCGGTCAGGTTTATTTAACTTTATTGACTCTTTTATTACATCAATCTTTCTTTCAAGTGCACTTGATGTCAATCCAGCCCCCCTTCCTGTAACATTCTCTACAGGCTGATCTAATAATACTGATGCAATTGCACTACTTGTTGTTGTATTTCCAATACCCATTTCACCTGTAGCCACAATATTGTATCCGCATTGCTTCATATGCTTCACTAGATTTATTCCTGTCTCAATAGCTTTTACAGCATTTTCCCTGCTCATTGCAGGACCCTTCAGCATATTATGAGTACCATATGCTATTTTCCTATTTAAGATGTGGAATGGAACTATATCTTTATCCTCATTCAATGCTCCATCCATATCTCTATAAATTCCAATATCCACTGGAAAAACATCTACTCCTATAGACTTAGACATTATGCTTACAGTAGCCTTTTCATCCGTAAAGTTTTCTGTAACATTTGCAGTTACTTCCTGACCAGTCTGGGTCACCCCTTCTTTAACAACTCCATTATCTGCACACATTATTAATAAAGCCTTTTTATCAAGGCTTACCCTGCTGCTTTTTGTTATTCCGGCTATCTTTATCAAAGCTTCTTCAAGTAACCCAAGACTTTTTAAGGGCTTGGCAATACTATCCCATCTTTTACTACATTCATCTATAGATTTTTCATCTAAATCATTTATATTTTTTAATGATTCTTCTAATTTCATGATTTTCCCCCATTCTAATAATATACAGCCCTCTAATTACTAATAATATTATATAAAATTTACTTTTATTATACTCCATATCTTCTATTATAAAGATAAAAAACGGCTTAATCAAAAAGATTAAGCCGTTTCCAATATAATATGGTACTCCCAGCGGGAATCGAACCCACATCTATCCCTTAGGAGGGGATTGTTCTATCCATTAAACTATAGGAGCATATTAATTTTTACTTAAGATACACATTAAATTTTATTATAATTAATCATGATTGTCAAATTTATCATGCCCAAAAATTTGGATTTTAAGAATATTAAGTATATTTCATAGATAATTAAAATCAGCTATAGCAGATAAGCTGATAGTCTAAGTAACTATAATGCTTATCTGCATAATGATTAGTAATATAAGATATTTAAATTGTTCTTACTTTATACTTCTTATTAACTCTCACTCTAAAGAAATCCACAAATTTTGTTATAAGAGGACCTGATAACACTATAACTGATAGCGATATAATCCAATATCTAAATTTTATTGTAGTAAGACTAAATATATACCTTCCTATAGGTGTAATAAATGCAATGCTCATTATTCCAAACATACTTAAACACAATATTGTTTTAAATTTAGTAAGCGGTCTTGCAACTCTTAAGAGTATTACCATGCTTATACCTGCAAACATCAATAGCGCTAAAGTTCTACTCTGTTCCATATTAACCCCTAAGGCTAATGAAATTAGAAATGTTCCTACGGTAAATCCAGCAAGAATCAATCCATTTGGTATACTTACTGTTATTACTCTTGTTAAAAATCCTTTCTTTACTCCACCTGTACTTGGTAGCATTGCTAGGAAAAATGCGGGTATTCCTATTGCACAGCTTCCAACTAATGATAGCTGTATTGGAAGTATTGGATATGGGAGAAACATTACTGAACAGACAAATGCAAGTAATACTGAATATATTGTCTTTGATAAAAATAATTCTGATACTCTTTCAAGATTATTGATCTGCTTTCTGCCTTCCTCTAAAACCTTTGGAAGTGCTGAAAAATCAGATTTCATAAGTACAAGTTGTGCTACTGCCTTTGTTGCATCTGAACCATTTGCCATTGCTATTCCGCAGTCAGAAGCCTTTAGTGCTAATACATCATTAACACCATCTCCAGTCATTGCTACTGTATGATCCATTTCCTGAAGAACAGTGACAATCTTTTTCTTTTGATGTGGAGTAACCCTTCCAAAAACAGTTGTTTCTTTAACTACTTTTTTAAACTCTTCATAATCTTCTGGAAGCTCTCGAGCATCAATATATTTATCCCAGCAATTAACTCCTGATCTTCTAGCAACTTCTGATACAGTTACAGGACTATCACCAGAAATTATTTTTACTTCAACGCCTTGTTTATTAAAATAATCAAGAACTTTTGGAGCTGCTTCCCTTATTATATCTTCAATTAATATTAAAGCTGCACTTTCAATTTTCCCAGAAAGGCTGTCACTTAATTCTTCTCCACAGAATCTGGCTAATAATAAAACTCTTTTTCCTTTCTTAGCCTCTTCTTCTACAATATTTCTAATAAATACATATTCTTTACCTAAGATAACTTCTGGAGCTCCTAAAACCCAGGAACCCATTTCACCTTCAAAGGTCAAGCCTCCCCACTTTCTCTTTGATGAAAATGGAACTTTTTTTATACACTTTAAATCTTTATCACTTTCTTTATATTTATCTAGAATAGCCTTTTGGGTTGGATTATTACTAGGAAGATTGTGTACTAATGCTCCAAGAGCTCTATCTATTTCAGCTTTATCATTATCTCCTATTATCTTAACCTCAGATAATTTAAGGTCTCCTCTTGTCAATGTTCCTGTTTTATCAAGGCATAATACATCTACTCTAGCCAAAACCTCAGTTGCACAAAGCTCCTGAACCAATGTATCAAATTTTGATAATTTAATTATCGATACTATGAATGTTGCACTTGTAAGTAAAACCAATCCCTCAGGTATCATTCCAATTATTCCTGAAACTGTTCCAATCGCTGCACTCTGCCATGTTGCATCAGGTACTCTAAGCTGAGTAATTGTAAGAAGTCCTGTAAGAGGAACTATAATCCAAAGCAATACCTTAAATATCTTATTTATTGATGATTGTAACTCTGAATTTGTAATCTTAAACTGTTTTGCTTCCTCTGCAAGACTTGAAGAGTAAGTTTCCTTCCCAACTTTCTTGACTCTTGCATAACACTCTCCAGCAACTATAAAACTCCCTGATAGAAGCTCTTCGCCTTCTTTTTTTTCTATAGAATCTGACTCACCTGTGAGCATTGATTCGTCTACTTCTACTCCATTATTATGAATTACTTCTGCATCAGCTAATACCTGCATGCCGCTTTCAAGGTATAAAACATCATCAAGAACTATATTATCTATAGGTACTTCCTTGATTTGTCCCTCTCTTAATACTTTTGCATGAGCCATGCTTATTACAGAAAGTTTTTCGAGTATTTCTTTTGCTCTAAGCTCCTGCGCAACTCCTATTAAGGTATTTACCAGAATAACTCCTACAAAGATAGCATTTTTAGGTGATCCAGCTAATATTATAATTACTGCAAGAACAATGTTTATTGCATTAAAGCTTGTGAAAAGGTTAGCTCGAAGTATCTGTCCGAATGTTCTTGATGGAGCTTTAGGTATGTAATTAATTTTTCCCTCTTTTATTCTTTTTTTGACTTCATCGCTTGTTAATCCTGTAACTCTGTCACTATTTTCTGAATTATCAATGTTATCATTAGAAAATAATTTATGTTTATCATCATTTTTCATATGTTCTGCCTCTCTATTGAATGCTAAATTATCAAACTCCATTACACTTATCTCACCTATCTATCTTTTATTAATTGAAGTGTTAAAATACATAAAAATATTTTTTAAATACAAATTCTATCTTTTTAAAATTAACCAATAATAATCTAATCTATCTTTATTTAAAATAAAACACATTTTATTTAATGTAATTCCTTTTTTATGCATTTATAGCAATTCTTTAATACTTATATTATAATATTAATCTTATGAATTACATATAAAATTCCTTAATTTTATATGAAGAATTACCTTATATTACTTTATTTTATTAACCTTCATTTATTACATATTTTTCTCTTAATTATATTTATAAACTAAATAGTATAATTGAAATTTTAATTAATCTGCATCTGCTATTATTGTTAAAATTAAATTAATAAGGTAACGATAGAATATAAAAGCTTTTAAAAGTTAATCTTTTATAATATACTTTAATAATAGTGATACAATAAAATATAAGGATGTGTAACATTGCAATGAGAAGCTTTATTTTTTATCCGGGAATTATACTAGATTTGATAATTACCAATCTATATAGAATTAAAATAAATAGTCTGACTAAAAAAGGTGATTTAGAAAAAAGAGAGGCCTATATACATAAGATTACAACAAGATGGGCAAAATTTGTAATGAAATTATCGGGCGCTAAAATTACAGTTATAGGCGAAGAAAATCTTCCTAAAGATCAAACTGTATTATTTGTTGCTAATCACCAAAGTAATTTTGATATTCCACTGCTTATGAGTTCAATAAATATTCCTAAAGGATTTATTGCTAAGAAAGAACTTGAAAAGTGGCCAATGATAAGCACATGGATGAGATATATAAATTGTATATTCATGGATAGAAGCAATTTAAGAAAATCAGCAGAAGCTATCGTTGAAGGCACTAAACTATTAAAAAATGGGTATTCAATGGTTATATTCCCAGAAGGTACCAGAAGCAAAGGAGGCCCTTTAGGAGAATTCAAGGCTGGAAGCTTCAAGCTTGCTACAAAATCAAAATGTCCAATAGTTCCTGTTACTATTGATGGAACATACAAACTTTTAGAAGCAAATAATAATTGGATTAAAGGAGCAGATGTAAGACTTGTTATACATCCTGCAATAGATGTCACTTCTTTATCCAAAGAAGAAGCTGATAATCTTCATAACACAGTTAGTTCTATAATAAGTAAAGACTGTTCAACTATATAGTTTGTTTATAAATAATCTTGATTTATGAGTTTTATTTAAGTAAATTAAGATTATTTTTATTTTTACGAAAATGCCCGTATTTCAATGCATATTCTAGCCTAAACTGCATAATTTTTTAGTTTTTTAGAATTAGTCTATAAATATGGGTTTAATCGCCTAATTACTATTTTTATTATTTCCTATATAATAAGATATTATTTTACACAAAATGTAAAGTGGAACTAAATAAAGCTTTACAACTTTTGTTGATTTCTGTTATAATAACTTTATTTGCTTATATGCAAAATATTAATTAAGATTTTAATAAATAATTATTTAAATAAAAATTTTTTAATTTTAAAATAAAGAAACGAGGATATTTAATGAGTGATAATCAATTTGCAACTTTAGGTCTTAAGGAGAGTATTGTACGTGCAATATCAGACCTTGGTTTTACAAAACCATCTCAAATTCAAGAACAAAGTATTCCTGTAACATTAAGTGGTGCTGACCTTATCGGACAGGCGCAAACAGGTACTGGAAAAACTGCTGCATACAGCTTACCTATATTAACTAAAATGAGTGACAAAAAAGGAATCAAAGCTCTTATTTTAGCTCCAACAAGAGAACTTGCTGTTCAAGTTAAGGACGAAATGAACAGACTTTCTAAGTACGAAAAATCCCAAATATTAGCTGTTTACGGTGGTGACTCAATAGACAGACAAATCAGAGCCTTAAAGAAAGGTGTAGACATAGTTGTTGGTACTCCTGGTAGAATGCTTGATTTAATCAAGAGAAAATGCCTAAATTTAGAAAACGTAGAATTCCTAGTTTTAGATGAAGCTGATGAAATGCTTAATATGGGATTCATCGATGATATCGAATCAATCTTAAGCCATACACCAGAAGAAAGACAGACTTTATTATTCTCAGCTACTATGCCTGAACCAATTGCTAAACTTGCTAAAAGATATATGAAACCAGATGCTAAACTTGTTAGCGTTAAGAAGAGTTCATTAACAGTATCAAAAATAGAACAAAGCTACTTCATGATAAACAACAAACACAGATTAGAAGCACTTTGCAGATTACTAGACCTAGATAATCCAAGTTCAGCTATAATATTCTGTAGAACTAAGAGAGGCGTTGATGAATTAGTTCAGGAATTACAATCTAAAGGCTACATGGTTGAAGGAATGCATGGAGACATGACACAGGCTCATAGATTAACTACTTTAAACAAGTTTAAAGAAGGTACATTAAATCTATTAATAGCTACTGACGTTGCTGCAAGAGGTATTGACGTTGATAGTGTTACTCACGTATTTAACTATGATTTACCACAAGATGTTGAATCATATGTTCATAGAATAGGTAGAACAGGTAGAGCTAATAGAGAAGGAACTGCTTATTCATTAGTAACTCCTAAAGATTTCTCAATGCTTAAGCAAATACAAAAAGTTACTAAGAGTGCTATAACTCAAAAACCAATTCCAACTGCAGAACAAATTAAGAATAAAAAGTTTAATGATATAATCAAGGAAGTTAAAGAAACTATCAATGCTGGAGATCTTACTAAGTTTATGCCAAATGCAATTGAATTAGTAGAAAATAACGACCCATTATCAGTTGTAGCTGCATTAATGAAAATTAAATATGAAAATGAAAGTGTATTTGATTACAGTTCAAATAAATTAGAAGCTCCTAAGAAAGAAGATGTTCGTCTATTCTTCTCAGTAGGTAAGAGAGACGGATTAACTCCAAAGGTTTTAATCAACTACATAAAAGATAGAACTAGAGTTAATGCTTCAACAATAGGTCAAATAGATCTTATGGAAAACTTCTCATTCGTAACTGTTGATGAAAGCGTATCTAAGAAAATTTTAGATAAGTGCCCAGGTGGAAAGATCAACAAGAAAAAGGTTAACGTAGAAGTTGCTAACAGACGTAAGAAATAATTAAATTATTTGTGGAGAATTATTAATAAAGCATTATTAGTAATTCCCCTTTTTTATTTATTAATATATTTATAATCTAAGAAATTACGAAGTAATTTCAACTATAACTCTCAATTCTCAACTATCAACTGAAAATATGTACCCTAGGGGAAAATATTAATCCGTGTTTATGGCCCCAGGGAGATTAGTAAAAATTTTTCACCAAACTTTTATCCACATCCGAAAAAAATAATCCACAGATTCTTATATATATATCTACATTTTCTTGATAACTTTGCTATTATCACTATCGTCTACTGTATAATTTTCTACTTCTACAATTTTAGAACCGCTGTTTAATGTATATTTTTTAGGCATCCTCATTGTAAGTACTCCATTATCAATAGATTTTATTACTCTTTCAGTATCTATTTCTTCAATATTATCAAAACTTGTATTATATTTTTTCTTAATAAGATTATTTGTATATCCTCCATAATTATAAGAGTTATTATCATATTCTGATCTATTAAGATTTATATCTAATATACCAGGATCATATCTTATGCTCAATTCTCTTAAATCAATTCCTTTCAAATCAATCCTTAAGGTATACATATCATCGCTTCGTTCAAATTTGATGAAATCATAATTATTCTCTATTGTATTTTCTCGTATATTCTCTGAAATTGCTATATAGTACTGCTGTGCAAGTTCTTCTAGATCAATACTATTCAAGGCACTGCTCACAACATTCTGAATCTGTTCAAATAAATTCATTCCGTTTAAATTATTCATATTTGAATTATAATTATTAAACTGATTATAGCTATTTATTTGATTTGGATCATAGAATCCACTATATCCATTTGTTATATTAAATCCATTAATACCATCACGTGTGCTTGTAAAGCTTGTGAAGCTTGTGAATGAAATCACATTACCTCCACCAAAAGGAAACATCCCAAACATAATACCCTCCTTATTGCCTTTATTATATATAGTATTTAAACACGAATTAAAATGTTAATAGAGTATTATTAAATTTAATACTTTTCATTATATATATGAATTATCTTTGGAACTTCTGCTCTCGTTATTGTTGGATATAGCTTAGGTTTATTAGCATAATTTATTTATAAATCACATAAAATATATAGAAGCTATCTTAATTGATTAATATTTTACTTTTAAAAAGTATGATTGTAACAGATCTATTAATTAAGTTAACCCTTTACCCTTATAAAATAAATATGAATAATTAAAGAGGAGCCGTACTATATGTACAGACTCCTCTTTCATTTTATACTATATGAAAATTAAAATTATTTATTTTTATTCTTTATAAGCTTTTCTTCAAATTTGTTTATATCTCTAATTGTTTCTTCTCGTGCACCTTTATCAAGACTGCCCCTTCCAAGTCTATCAGCAAGTGCTACGAGCACTATTTCGTTAACATCAACATCTTTAAGCATTTCATCGATATTCTGGAATCTTGAATCCTTTGTTACAAACAGACTCTGCATATGCCATCTTACAAGTCCTGTAACCTTCTCAATAAAACTATCATCTAAATTAAAGTATTCTAAGAATTTTTCAGCCATATTCTCTCCAACCTTATCATGATCATAAGATGTAAGCCTTCCTTTTCTCATTCTTGTAGTGGGTTTCTTTCCTACATCATGAAGCAGAAGTGCCCACATGAATGCCTTCTTATCAGTACTTTTATCTCTATTCCTTGCACCTTCATCCACAACCATCATGGTATGGATAAATACATTTCCCTCTGGATGATATTTAGGATTCTGCTCTACATGTCTTAAATCTCCCAATATTGAAAATGGATAGTCGTCAAGTACCTTATCCTCTGCAAGCTTTGTCAAAAATATAGATGGTTTTTCATCATTTAATAAGTGCTTTTCTATTTCTAAAAAAATCTTATACTCTCTATCACTCATAATATTCTCCTATAATAACATTAAATTTTATAACTTATGTTCACAGCAAAATTATAATGTAAATAGATATAAGTCTTTAATCATCTAATACATGTCAAATATTAATTAGACTTCTTTTAATAATTCCTATCACTTAACTTAATAGTCATGTATTTATAAGTCTAAACTGCAATAACGAAAGATGATTAAATTAATACCTATATCTATTATATCAAATATTAAAAATTATAATCAGAAAAGCTATCAAAACACTTTATATCTTATTCCCATTCACTTGTATTTTCTAATCCTTCAATAGATGAAGCCTTAAATACTGGATCTTTTATTCCATTTTTCTTCTGTTTTCTATAATCTTCTAACGCTCTATATGCAAACTTTCCTAATGCAGTAATTGCAATAAGGTTTATGATTGCCATTACAGCCATGAATACATCTGCCATATTCCATACTACATCCAGACTTGCTACTGAACCAAACAGAACCATTGCGCCAACTCCAGCTCTATAAATCCCTATATATATCTTCTTATCTGTTAAAAATTCGATGTTTGATTCACCATAGTAGTAATTTCCTACAATAGAGCTGAATGCAAACAACAATATACATATAGCAATAAAGGTGCTTCCTATGCTTCCAATCTGAGAACTCAAAGCATTCTGAGTAAGCTGTATTCCTGTTAATCCTTCGCTTAAATCAACATCTGATAATAGTATTATAAATGCAGTACAGCTGCATATTATTATAGTATCATTAAATACTGCCAAAGTTTGAATTAAACCCTGCTTTACTGGATGAGAGACATTAGCTGTTGCTGCAGCATTTGGTGCACTTCCCATCCCAGCTTCATTTGAAAAAAGTCCTCTTTTTATTCCTATAAGAATTACTCCTCCCAGACTTCCACCAACAGCCTCTTTTATTCCAAAAGCATTTTCAAAAATTAATAGTATTATTCTTGGTACCTCGCCAATATTCTTTAATATTACAAATAGTGAAACTAATATATATAAAACAGCCATAACTGGAACTATGATTCCAGATACTTTTGCAACTCTTTGAACGCCCCCGATTATTATTGCTACTGTTAAAATCATTAATATTATTCCAACTATCAGCCTGTCAAATCCAAATGCCTCATTCATTGCTATTGAAATTGTATTTGATTGAACAGAGTTGAAAATCAATCCAAAACTCACTGTTATAAGTATTGAAAATAAAACACCAAGCCACTTTTTATTAAGCCCTTTTTCTATGTAATATGCAGGACCTCCCCTAAAAGCTCCCTTATCATCCTTTTCCTTATATATCTGTGCTAAAGTAGATTCTACAAAACTAGAACCTGCTCCTATTAATGCTATGAGCCACATCCAGAATATAGCTCCAGGTCCTCCTACTGAAATAGCTATTGCTATACCTGCTAAATTTCCTGTACCAACTCTCGAAGCTGTACTTATACAAAAAGCCTGGAATGATGATACATGACCATCTTCTTTACCATTTGCAGCTCCATCACCAAGCAATCTGAACATTTCTTTAATGTATCTAAATTGAACAAAGTTTGTTTTATATGTAAAAAAGATACCCAATGCTATAAGCATGAATATTAGTATATATGTATATAGGAAATTACTTAACCATTCTATAATACCTGCAAAGTTCATTATCTTTCGTCCTTTCATTATATTTAAATCTTAAGAATATATTCTTTAGTTTTTATTATTTTATATTACATGTTCATTAATTAGATAAATAAATATAAAATAATATTTTAAGTATACCGTAAAACTTAAATACAATTTTATAGTGTAAAACTGTTTTTTGCAATTTTGAAAAAACTTTATTCATTTTCTTGTAATTTAATTAATATTTTAGAAACTCTAACTTTTAATTCTCATATATACTTTAATCTTATATAACTCAGTAAATATCCTATATATTTAAGAATTTTTAAACCTTAACCAACCAAATTACTATTAAGACTTACTTTTATGCAAAACAAAAAATGCAACTTATAAAATTACAAATTGCATTTTTATGTTATATTTATACATTAATTCAAATAAATCAAGCATATTTTTAAGTTTATTGTGTCTTATTAACTTTTTAAATCAAAAAAACTAATTATCAGAATAAATATGCTAAGTTTAATTAACTTAATTAAGTTTAATAGCCTATAAACAATATTTTATTAAGCTATAAGGCATCATTTCCTCTTTCTCCAGTTCTTATTCTTACACAATCACATATATCAATTACAAATATCTTGCCATCACCAACCTCGCCAGTTCTAGCTATTGATGAAATTAAATCTATTACTTCCTCAACCTTACTATCTTCAATTACCATTTTAACTTCAATTTTAGGTAATACATTAGTAATAAGTTCAGTACCTCTGTGATATTCTTTCCATCCCAGCTGCTTTCCACATCCCATTACCTGGCTTATAGTGACACCATTAATATTGTTATTCTTTAAAGCTTCTTTTATTTCTTCAAGCTTTGAAGGCCTTATAATAGCTTCTATCCTCTTCATATTTATATATCACCTTTCAATTTTTATTATTAGAAATTAATCTAATCCTGTAAATGCAGGATAAGCCGATTCTCCATGTTCAACAATATCCAGACCATCAGCTTCTTCTGAAGCCTCAACCCTTAACTCCATAAATAATCCAATTACCTTAATTATTAAAAATGTCATAATTCCTGCAAATGCTGCTGTAATCACAATGCTTAAAAGCTGAGCCCCTAAAAGTTTAAAGTCTCCAAAAAGCAAACCATTCCATCTTGCATCTCCATTGATTGAAGTCTGTGTAAACAACCCTGTTGCTATACACCCCCATATTCCTCCGACTCCATGACAGCCAAAAGCATCAAGTGAATCATCATAACCAAATTTATTTTTAATTTTTCCCATACACAAATAACATATTGGCGATACAATAGCTCCTATAATTATGGATGACCATATTGGTACAAATCCTGCTCCTGGAGTAATAGCTACAAGACCAACTACAGCACCAGTTACTGCTCCAAGCACTGTTGGTTTTCCATGTGCAGCTTTTTCAATAAGCATCCAGGATATCATTGCTGTTGCTGCTGATGTATTTGTAGTCATAAATGCATGTACTGCAAGTGGATTAGCTCC
Source organism: Bacillota bacterium (assembly GCA_023399035.1). Lineage (GTDB taxonomy): Bacteria > Bacillota > Clostridia > Clostridiales > Clostridiaceae > Clostridium. Next base: position 21,537 of record JAEWQX010000129.1, read on the forward strand.
AAGTGCACTTCCTGCATTAAATCCAAACCATCCAAACCATAAAAGACCAGCTCCAAGAACTACAAATGGAATGTTATGAGGCTTATATGAAATCATTCCAAATCCTCTTCTTTTCCCTAGCATTATACATGCTACAAGTCCTGATACTCCTGAGCTTATATGTACTACATTTCCACCTGCAAAATCAACTGCTCCAAGTGATTTAATTAATCCTCCGTCTCCCCATACCATATGGGCCATTGGATAATATACTAGTACTGTCCATGCAGCAATAAATATAAATAATGCTGAAAATCTCATTCTTCCTGTCAATGAACCAGTTATAAGTGCTGGTGTAATTATTGCAAACATCATTTGAAATAAAGCAAATAACAAATGAGGTATATTACTTGAATACACGCTACTAGGATCTCCGCCAACCCCATTTAAGCATAAATAATTAAATCCTCCAATTAACCCGTGAAAATCTTCACCAAATGATAATGAATAACCAATTAACACCCACATTAACGAAGCAAGTCCACAACAGAAAAATGATGCCATAAGTGTATTTAATACATTTTTTCTTCTAACCATACCAGAATAGAAAAAAGCAAGTCCAGGCGTCATAAAAAATACCATTGCAGAACAAATCATAATAAATGCACTGTCTGCTAAATTTATTTCCATAATAATCCCCCTTAATTCTAATAGATAAAAACTTATAATTTTAAATTTTTATTGTCTTAAGATTTCTACTTTTTTCATAGTACTAAGAAAATTACATAAAAAATGGAGCTCAATAAATTCACCAATATAATAGTGTATTTATTGAACTCCATTGTTCATGTAGTTTAGTATATTATTAATTTTTATCAATGTCAACAATATTTTGAAAAACATTTAACATCTGTTAATAGTTTTCATTATAAGGCTTTTTATCTCTCTATATTTGTTAGGCATCTCTTCTTCAAACCCTAATAGTTGAATTAAATTAACCATATCTCTTACTTTAGATAACTCATACCAGTTTTCAGGAAGAATATAATCTGATTTTTTTCTATATTCCTCTTCAAAAATTGAAATAGATTCTTCATTAAAATATTCATCATATCTAAAAAATTGTCCTATATCGGCCAATGGGTGGCCCGCCATAGAAAATTCCCAATCTATTATTCCACTGATTCTATTTTCTTTTATAAGTATATTGGTTCCCTGAAAATCTCCATGTACAAGTCTTGGATCATTATCAAGATTCACTAATTCTTCCCTGCTTTTATCGACCAGTATCCTTATTTTTTCAATGAGCTCTCTTCCAAGTCTCTCTCCAGCTTTTTCATTAATAAAATCGCCATACCATTGATCTAATGGCTTTAATTTAACTGTAATATTTAAATTTTCATCAAAAAATCCTATACTCTTAAATTTAATTCTATGAATTTCAGCAAGTGCTGATGCTGCATCCTTAATAATGCTTTTGCCGACTATATCCGTATTTTGTAATGATCTTGAAAGTGTTGTTCCCTCCACATATTTATATATTGCATAATATTTATTTTCAATAATATCATCTTTATCAAATTTGCATATTTCCTGAACTGGAACCTTATTTCTTATTATTTTCAGTATTTCATGCTCTTTTTTATAGTCCTGTTCCTGTGAGAAAAATATTTTTAATATATATTTCTTGTCATTAGAAGTGTCAATGATGTAATTACTTGTCCTACATCCTTCATCTACTGGTTTTATCCTTAAAATATCTTCTTTATCAACTAAACCCCTAAAAAGATTATTGACTATATCTCTATTTATATAAAAAAAAGGTAATGTCCTTTCCCAATTTCTCTCCACAAGTTATCCCCCTAATATTACTATCTTCTATCTTTCATTTTATATTATTATATATATTAACATAAAGTATAAATCATTTGTTAAACATATCTGCAATGATAAAAAATAAATCAACTAATAAAAATATTACATACTTTTTATTAGTTGATTTAATATTAATTATGCTAAATTTCTTACATAGTTATATGCATCTTCAATTGCTTCAGTCTTGGTATCAAATATATTATTCTCTCCAACTTTTATTGCAAATCCCATCTTATCTAATATCTTCTTAGGCTGATCTTGAACATGAGTCAGATATAGTTTTATATTTAATTTTTCACACTGTCTGAGAAGCTTTGTCATGGCATCTATAGCTGAAGCATCAACTACATGAGTGTGTCTCATATCAAGTATTACAACTTCAGTAGTAGATTCTAATTCTTTCATTTTGCTTATAAATTCCTGTACTACACCAAAGAACATTGGTCCGTTAACTTGATAAACATTTATCTTTCCATCTGCTTTTTCTAATACTCTAGTTATCTCATCATCAAAGACTTCTTCATCTACAAGGTCACGTATTTTAGTTGTATCACTTACCCTCTTCATGAATAAAGCCATTGTCATAATCATTCCGCATCCTATTGCTACAACTAAGTCAAATATTACTGTACATCCAAAAGTTATTAGTAATACTGCTATATCACTCTTTGGTGCTTTTAATAATGATTTAAATGTTCTCCATTCACTCATATTATACGCTACAACTATTAATATTGCTGATAATGCAGTCATAGGAATCATTTTTGCTAAAGGCATTAATACAAGCATTGTTATCAATAATGTTATTGCATGAACCATACCTGATATAGGACTTCTTCCACCAGATTTTACGTTTGAAGCAGTTCTTGCTATAGCTCCTGTTGCTGGTATACCTCCAAATAAACCCGAAGCAATATTAGCCAATCCCTGAGCTATAAGTTCCATATTTGAATCGTGCGTATCTCCAATCATTTCATCAGCTACAACTGCTGATAATAATGATTCTAATGCACCTAAGATTGCAATAGTAACTGCTGGTACAAACAACTTGTTAATAGTTGCTATACTGAATGAAGGCAGCGATGGAGCAGGAATTGATGAAGAAATTTCCGTAAATCTGCTTCCAATTGTATCTATAGGTATATTCATGAATTTTACCAGCAATGTTGCTATTATTAATGCAATCATTGAACCTGGTATTGTCTTATTTATTTTTGGCCATAAAACTATGATTCCAATGCATAATGCACCTATAACTATTGACCATACGTCTAATGAATTAATATGTGAAAAATAACTTCCCCATTTTGGTATAAATTCCGATGGAACATTATCAATTTTAAGTCCTAAAAAATCCTTAAGCTGTGTAGACATTAAAGATAATGCTATACCTGCTGTAAATCCAACAGTTATAGTTTTAGGTATGTATTTTATTAATGTTCCAAATTTTAATAACCCCATAATAACAAGCATAACTCCAGCCATAATAACTGCAGTTATCAGCCCATCTAAACCATGCTCCTGTATTATAGAATAAATAATTGTTACAAATGCAGCAGTTGGTCCCCCAATCTGAACTTTGCTTCCCCCTAAAAAAGATATTACAAATCCTGCAAAAATTGCTGTTATAAGTCCCTTTTCTGGTGAAACACCTGATGCTATTGCAAGTGCTATAGATAAAGGTAAAGCTATAATAGCAACAATAATCCCAGCTATAATATCCTTCATGATTTGTTGTTTAGTAATTTCCTTGTTCTTAATCATTAAAAAGAACTTGGGCATCATTATTAACCACTCCTTATTTAATTTTTGTCAGTTTTTATATTACTCTTAAATATAATGCTAGTCAAAGTAATTTTTTCCTTATTAAGTCATAGTTATTTAATTTTCCCTAAATTTTATTAAAGAAAACGTTTTTTCGATTATATTCAGCGATTAAATTTTTTCGTCATATTTTTGTGTTTTACATATTAATCTTTATTTGCATAAAAAGAAGAAGCAGATAAACTGCTTCTTCTCAAGTATACAGTCAGGTACTTCTTAATTTGATTAATTATAGGAAAATCCCTAATATTAATTAAATATGTCATCCTGACTCAAAATCTTATAGATATATTAATGTTATTATTAATAGCTATAGATTTAAAACTTATTGCTAAAGTCGCTATTCCAATGCCCCAAATCGAAATATACTTTATTATTCAAACTAATCAAAAAACTGATTTAATCTACACTCTAATTCTTTACTTATATTTACTAATGGAAGTCTAACTTCGTCAGAATCTATTATTCCTAATCTTTTTAAACAGTACTTAACTGGTGTTGGATTAGGTTCAGCAAATAATAATGGTATCATATTATATATATCTTTCCACTTTTCAAATGCTTCCTTATGATTATTATTTCTTACTAAATTATATACATCTATAAATTCTTTAGGTTTAATACTTGCTGATGCCATTATTCCTCCATCTCCTCCTAAAGTAAGAGTTGTATAAAAATAAGCATCTTCACCTGTCATTATAGAAAAATCTTTAGGTCTGTTTATCAATAAATCAGTAGTCTGCTTCATATCTCCAGAACAGTCTTTTACACCAACTATATTATTTAATTCTGCTAATTTCAGCATTGTATCATTCTGAATGTTAGTTCCAGTTCTGTATGGAATATTATATATAATTATATTCATATCTGTTGACTCAGATATAGATTTAAAATGTTCATATAACCCTTGTTGATTCGGTCTTGAATAATACGGTGCAACAGATAGTATTCCATCAATATCATATTTATCTAAGATCTTTAATTTCTTAACTACATCTCCTGTATTATTGCCTCCAAATCCAGTATAAATAGGTACTCTCTTATTTGTAAATTCTATTGTTTTTTCTAAAATTTCTTCATATTCATATTCAGAAATAGTAGGTGACTCGCCAGTAGTAGCAAGAGGTATTATTCCATTTATACCTTGCTCAATTAAATTATTAATCATTCTTGAATAAGATTCATAATCAACCTTTCCATCTTTAAATGGCGTTACTAGCGGTACCATAACTCCTTGTACTTTCATTAATCAATTCACTCCCCAAATTTAATTAATTAAATAAGAAAACCCGCTGGTCAAACCAACGGGTAGAGTTAATCACTTTAAATTAAAACAAAATCGAAATAATATATAAAACATTACTTAAAATAAAGCAATGTAATTATAACAATAAATAGTTTATTATTATAATCAATTTTGCTAATCCTTGTAGCTCTCCACTAACGTGACAGTCATGTATATATTTTATACATGCCCAGAAATAAACTTATGCCTAGTTTATCCCTTCGGCTGTTATGCCTTTCACTACTTATCAATGCCTGCCGGCTCCTTATAGCTACTCTTCATAAACAGCGCCTCTACCATAGGTTTCCATATCGAATTATGTTTATTATACCACTAATATAAATATTTGTAAAATACTTTTTGGTAATTAATATTAATCTATATAATTACTCATATCTATTATCTTACTCCATTATTCATATATTGTTTATGAATCAAATTGTTATAGAGTATGTTTAAATAATGCTATATAAAACTTTACCTAACAGCATAACTACTACTACAAGAATTATAGGCTTTATAACCTTGACACCACTTTTTATTGCCATATGAGCTCCAATATAATTTCCTAATATAGCACAGATTGCTGCTGGTATACCTATGCTGAACAATATCTTTCCATTTATCATATATGCAATTAAGGCTGCAAAATTTGATGCAAGATTAACTACCTTAGCATTACCAGAAGCAGTTATTAAATCAAATCCCAAGATTGACGTAAAGGACAATACTAAGAAAGTCCCTGTGCCTGGTCCAAAAAATCCATCATAAGCACCTATAACCATTCCTATTATAAAGGATAATACATATAATTTCTTATTAGATATTTTTTTTACTTCATCGCTAGAACCAAAATTCCTGTTGAATAATAAAAATACAGCAACAACTGGTAATATTATCATAAGACAATATTTTAAATATTTTTCATCTAACACTAATACTAACTGCGTACCAAACCATGATCCAATTAGTGCACCAGCTGCAGATAATACTGCAGATTTAATTCTTATATTACCACTTTTAAAAAATTTGACACATGCTACAAAAGTCCCTGTACAATTAGCAAATTTATTTGTACCATATGCAATATGTATAGGTACTCCTGCAAAAATATATGCAGGTAATGATATTAAGCCGCCTCCGCCTGCAACAGCATCAACAAAGCCTGCACAAAATACTAATGGACAAACAATTGCCAGCATTATTTGATAAGAATACATAAGCTCCTCCTCGTTTATTTAATGTGTATATTTTATATATAATACATTAAAATGTCAATTTTGGGCTTAATAAGACTGCAAAAATATTATAATATCTAGCCTACTCTATTACATAATATAAGCTTTCCATATTGATAAATTAATTTTTAAAACTCATATTATTATTTATATAGATCCTGTTTAGTTTATATATCTTTAATTTATCTATTCTATTAGTAATGAAGCTAAGACTTCTATTTAAATTTAAACTCTAAAAAGGATAGTTATTTCTAACTATCCTCACTCTTACCTGGCAGCGTCCTACTCTTCCACACGGTCTCCCATGCAGTACCATCGGCGCTATAGACCTTAACTGTCCTGTTCGGAATGGGAAGGAG
>JAEWQX010000246.1 GCA_023399035.1 Bacillota bacterium
ACATCATACATGAAGCCGTCAGATCCTGTAGCTGGAAAGCTCTTTCCTCCAGTAGTAACTATAACTTTATCACCATATATCTTACTGCCGCCTTCTGTTATAATTCCTTTGATTTCATCATCTTCTACAATAAAGTCATTTACTTTAGTGTTGTACATTATCTTTACATTACTTTCTATAAGATCCTTTTTTAATAATTCTATTACTTCATCTGCTTTATCGCTTTTTGTATATACTTTTTGATCAAGCTCTTCCTTGTATTCCAGACCACGTTCTGAAAAATATTCTAAAAGAGAATAGTTGGAAAATGTATAAAGAGCACTGTATAAAAATTTATTGTTATTAACTATCTTTTCAAAAAACTCTTCAATGTCCCTGTTATTTGTAATATTACATCTTCCGCCTCCAGTAAGCTTAAGTTTTGCACCTATAACACTATTTCTCTCTATCAAAACAACTTCGTTATTCTTTGAGCTGCTAAGGGATGCCATGATTCCAGCAGGACCTGCACCTACAACGATAACCTTTGCCATAAACACACCTCACTATATTTCATTTGTTCTTTATGATTATAGCACATTAAGTGAAGATTTTATTCCACAAAAAATTATATGATAATGAAATACTTTAAAAATCATCACCATATAATTTTTGTACTATTATTTTACTATTGTAGCGGTATTATTTTATCAAATAAATCCTTATGTGAATTTATAGCTTCTGGTGAGCCTACGACGACATAATTGGAATTTTCATTTAATTTTCCTAAATCATCTCCTGAATTCTTTAAGGAGTCAAGAGTTGTTTCCTTTATTTCGTTAAGAATCTGCTTTTTATCTTCCACTGTAATATTATTCATATAATTATTAAGTGTATTTACTGCTCCTGTAAGCTCTCCTTGAGGACTGTTTTCTTCAGCATATGTTGAAATTATATAACTATCCAAGGATGCATCAGTAAGCTCTGGCATTACTGATTTCATATATTCATCTGTTGAATTTATTACATTTAGTGAATTTGAAAAATCATTATCTCTGAATGTATATATATTGAAGTCTTTTCCGCTTACAGATGCATTTACTCCATATGCGCCTCCATTTAACCTTAATTGAGGAATAAGAAGCCTTTCATTTAATAATTTAGATAATACATAAAATCTACCTTCATCTGTGATATTTAAATTATTCAAATTTGAATTAACGGTCATATACTGTACATCTATATTGGTAGTAAGTGCTTCTCTTCTTTCTGGAACAGGAAGATTATATGAAGCTTTTTCATAAGTCTTGTCACCAAAATTATCCACAAAACTGCCTAGTTCATTGTTAAACTTGCTTTTAGCCTCATCATTTCCCCCAAACAATACTGTAAGGTTATTTTTGCTGAATGCCTTATCTCTTACTTCCTTTATCTTATCCATCACTTTCTGTGGATTTTCATTATAATCTTTTTCAAGCTGCAAAATAAAATTATGGTAATCTATTCCCATAAGATAATTCTGATATCTGTTATATAAGTTGTCATAAGCCATTGCACGTACTGAAGCCATGTAATTTGGATTTGCACATAAATAATCATACTGTTGCTTTTCACTGCTTATGGTATTTTTTATATAGTCATCATAATTTTCATCAAGATTGCTGTTTAAAAGCATATCAGAAGTAATATCTATAATATCCTTGTAGTCATCATTCATAGCAATATATTCAAGATAAAACACTGGATGAGCCTTTGTACCATCTTTACTATCACTTACAGGAGTAATCCTTGTTCCAAGACCATAGGATTTACGTGTAATTTCATTTTTTATTTCGTCACCTGTACGAGTTTTTGTAGGAAGATCATTTCCTATTAATGTTGAATAAAATTGAAGATATAATAATTCTTCTTCTGTAAGGTGGCTTTCATCAAAAACGAATCCTGCACTTCCTACTCCTGATATATCAGCATCTGCAGTTACTTCTTTTACTCCATTAACCTCACTTTCCTTTACATTATAATCTTTTACTTCAACAGGAATATCTTTTGCATTTACTGCCTTTAATGAATCAATTATGCTCTGGTCAGTTTCCTTGCTGTTCCACTCTTTAAATTCTTTTGTTTTTGTTACCAGGTCATTTATTTCATCAGCGCTCATTGAAGCTTTTTTATCTGCAAGTTTCTTGGTAAGTTCTGCATTATTCGCTTCTAATAATCCTGGTTTTGGATTTGTTGTAACAAGTGCAGATTGTTTATTGCTGACAATATACTTATCCATAAGTCCTTCTATATATTTGCCATCAAGTTTGCTTTCAATGTCTTTATAGTATGAATTTATGTCTATCATGGAATCTCCAAAAATTATATTCATAATACTTGCTGACAAAAGATGATTATATGACTGCCGTTCTTTTTCAAGACAGTCTGAAAACTTAAGTGAGGCTATTATGGATTTAGCCAGCTCCTTATTCACTCCATTGCTCACTTCATTTTTTAGTTCGCTGATTACAAGGTTATAAAAATCCTTCTTCTTTGACATATCTGCATTTGTTGCTGAAATAGTTATTACTGGCTGATAAGTATCACAGCTTATTGATACTTTATAATCTTCTGCAATATTACTGCTTCGTAGTGCCTTCATAAAATCTGATGAATTATCTCCTAGAAGCGCTGCTGCCATTACCATGCCTGCATAATCATCAACTGGGATTTTATCCATTTCAGGCATTGCAAATACGATATCTATCTTTGATTTATCTGCTGCATCATAATCTGCTGACACTGGAAAATCATAATCTTTTTCTACAAGTCCATCAAATGCCGGCTGTTCTTTTTTATCTATTGATACTTCTTTCTTATCATATGAAGAAAGGTAGTCATCATTTATCATTTTCAAGAATTTTCCGTAATCTACATCCCCATATAAGACCATAAAACTATTTGATGGAGTGTAATTTTTATTATATGTTTCAAGGAATTCTTCATAGCTTAAATCTAATATTGATCTTGGAACTCCCCCTGAATCATACTGCTGATTTGTATCCTTAAATAATGCCTTCTTGTCATTTTCAGCAGCAACCCTATCTATACTTCCATAGTTCCCTCTCATTTCATTATATACTATACCATTGACTGTAAGAGGAGAATCTGCATCTTCAAGTTCATAACGCCATGCTTCTCTTTCAAATACTTTTTTGTCTTTTGCTATTAGCGGATGATAAACAGCATCCATATATATATCTGTAAGCTTCATAAGCTGTTCTTCATTTTGTGAACATACTGGGAATACTGTTGAGTTCTGCTGTGTAAAAGCATTTACAAATGATGTGTAAGTATTATTCATAACATTGAAAATAATATTTCCTGAAGGATATTTTTCACTTCCACCTAAAAGAGAATGTTCCAGAATGTGATTGATTCCCTTATCACTTTCAGAAGGAGTGTTAAATGATACAGAAAATCCCCTATTTAAATCACTGTTTTTTATAACAAGCATTTTAGCTCCAGTTTTCACATGTTCAAAAAGCATTTGTGTAGACTCAGAATTTTCTTTATATTCACTTTTTACAAGTTTAAATCCATACAATTCATCTCCGACATTCTGTACGGTTTCAGAAGCAGCAGTGCTATCTGCAGCATGAACATTTAAAGGTGTCTGTGCTAAAAAACATGTTCCAGCCAAAGATGCTGCCAAAAGTAAAGCAATTAATTTTCTTTTCATCTTATTTCCTCTCATTAAAAATATTTACAAATATAATTATACTCGTATTTATAATTTATTTTCTTAAAATTTACTTAATTTAAATTATTTTGTATATAAGTATTTTTCTATCAAATTATAGTTTTAAATTCATGTTGATTATATATTTTAAAAGATTATATATAATCAACTTTTCTTTAAGGTATAAGTATATCTTTAAATTAGTTATTCCTACGAATCTTAAACTTGAATAATCATAAAAATACTGCTAATCAGGTCTAATCCTCCCGATTAACAGTATATATCACATAATTATTTCATATTTACTAATTGTATTTATTAACAGTCAGTATATATAAAAGTATATAAATTTATCTGCATAATAACTCTATCTTAGATAGGTTATTACCTTTTCCATCTTTATTTACTCTTGCTATTATTCCTGTCTCAATAAAATCTCCAACTATTTTAATATTATTATCTTGAGCAAATCTTATCATTTCATTATAATATTTTCTATTATCAAAAGAACTTTCATCTAGATACATTGTTAAATATGTTCCACTTGGCAATGAATATACATTTTCACCATGTATATTTTCATCATATAAAATGACTGAAAGCTCCCTATTTTCAAAGCTGTCAAGGTTTAGTTTCATATCTTCAAGTTCATTTATCTTTTCTTCAAATGTCATTTTATTCCAATGTTATTTTCTGCCTGCCTACAATATCTAGTATTGATTCCACTAAACTATCGCTTACTATAAAGTCCTTTATTTCTTCCAAGGACATCCCCATAGTTTTATACAATCAAGCTTTATAAACTGTTCTACTGAATAGTATCTATATCCTGTTTCATTATTTATGTGAGCAGGCTTCAGCAGATTAAGTCTATCATAAAGTCTATAGTAAGTATAAAGTCAACAGTTTTATTTTATTTTTTATTAATTCACCATCTCCTTAAAAGTATGAGTGTTGTTTAGATATCTTTATAAATAAAAATGCCTCTGGTCATTTAAATTAAACCAGAGGCATTTTTAATAATATTTCTATAATGTAAATTCCTTATAAACAAATACTAAATTATATTCTGTTTAAGTATATAAGTCCTGTCTAACTTTTTCATACATTATGACAGATGTAGCTATTGCAACATTTAATGATTCAGCATTTCCCGGCATAGGTATCTTAACCTTTGTATCTGCTAGTTCATATACTTCATCACTTACTCCATTTCCTTCATTTCCAACTGTCAATAGAACTTTTCCCTTAAGGCTTTCCTGGAAGAAATCCTTGTCTGTATCAAGAGATGTAACGACTATCTTAAAGTTTTTAGCTTTTAAAGATTTAACAAGAGTCATATTATCATCATCATAATGGACAGGTACATAAAATAATGATCCCATAGTTGAGCGTATTGTCTTTTCATTATATATATCTACAGTACCTTTTGTTAAAATAATTCCATCTGCCTTTACTGCATGGGCTGTTCTTATTATTGTACCTAAGTTGCCTGGATCCTGCACCTTATCACATAATAGATAAAAGCTTCCATCCAGTTCTAGAGGCTTTTCATTCATATGTACGACTGCAACTATCCCCTGAGGTTTTTCTGTTGAAATAAGCTCATTAAATAAAGCATTAGTCATTTCATATATTTTTATTTTATCACTAATATATTCTTCTAAATATGAATTTATCTTTTCTCTGCCATCAGATGTTACTATTAAATAGTCTATGTCTAATCCAGCCTTAAAAGCTTCTTGAACAAGTCTAAATCCTTCTATTATATATTTGCTGCTTTTATTTCTGTTTTTTCTTTCTTTTAGTTTTCTTGTTTCTTTGAATAGATTATTATCTTTACTTTCAATAAAAATCAAAGCTTCCACCTCAAATTTTAACTTTTTCCTATGGCTCCCTCAAGTTTTCCTAAGTCTTTTGTGGATCCGAGAGCTACTATAATATCATTTTTCTTTATTATTTCATCTGCCCCTGGCGAAACATTAACTTTGCTGCCATCTTTTATTGCAACTACGTTAATTCCATATTTTCTTCGAAGTTCAAGATCTATTAATGATTTCTCAACCCACGAATCAAGAGCTTCTATTTCCATTATGCTGTATTCTGATGACAATTCGATATAATCGAGTATATTTGATGAAACAAGATTATGTGCAACTCTCTTACCCATATCCTTTTCAGGAAGGATAACCTTATTAGCACCTATTTTATACAGCACCTTTGCATGTAAATCACTGTGTCCTTTTGCAATGACATACTTAACTCCCATTTCTCTCATAAGAAGTGCCGACATTACGCTTGCCTGAATATCAGATCCTATAGTGACAACTGCAACATCAAAATTGCTTAATCCAAGCTTTCTGAGAGCATTTTCATCAGTTGCATCCATTTGTACTGCGTGAGTTACATAATCTGCAATATCAGCAATCTTTTCTTCATCCATATCAATAACAAGGACATCATGCCCTAAATCATATACTGTTTTAGCAAGTGATTCACCAAATCTTCCAAGTCCTACTACAACAAACTGTTTTTTTGACATTTTATCTCCCCCCGTATTCATAAACAATTAAAACACTTTTAATATATGATAACAATTATTTTATATCAAATTTAAAAATTTCTTCATCATATATAAGCAATATCAAAAAATTTTGTTACTATATATATATTTATTTTGTATTTTTCTATGATTATCCAATTAATATCTTACCTTCTGGATATCTTATGCCTGAATTTTTATTTCTCTTTATAATAGCTAAAAATACTGTTATAGGTCCTACTCTTCCACAGTACATAGTAAACATGAGAACAAATTTACTCAACGTTCCTATTTCCTGAGTAACCCCAGTAGTAAGTCCTGCTGTTCCAAATGCAGATGATGCTTCATAAAGAATATTTATAAACTGCTGATCTGGTTCTGCAACGCTCAGTATCATTGTCACACCCAGTATTATTGCCATTCCTATTGCAAATAAGGTGAATGCCTTATATACAGTTTCCTTTGAAAATCTTCTTCCAAATGCCTCAGTATCACTTCTTCCTCTAAGAACTGATACTACTGTAAGCACAAGAACACCAAAAGTGGCTGTCTTAAATCCGCCAGCAGTAGATCCTGGAGATCCTCCTATAAACATTAGTATTATAGTAATAAGTTTACCGCTCATAGTCATATCTCCTGTAGATATACTATTGAACCCTGCTGTTCTAGGGGTAATTGATGAAAATAATGAATTTAAAATCTTTTCACCAAAATTAAGGCCTCCTAATGTTGCATCATTGCTATATTCAACAAGGAATATAGCAAGAGCTCCTCCAAAAATCAAACTTGTTGTAACACATAAAACTATTTTTGAATGAACTGATAATTTTCTTATCTTTTTATAATTTAATATTTCTATCAACACGGAAAATCCTAGGCCGCCTACTACTATTAATACACTTATTACAATTATTACAAAATAGTTATTGTTAAACCCAGTCAAGCTTGTAAAGTTTCCAAACAAATCAAATCCAGCATTACAGAATGCCGATATAGAATGAAATACACTGTAAAATATACCTGTAGATATACCATACCTCGGAATAAATACAAGACTTAAAAGAAGAGCTCCTGTAAACTGTACTACAAAGGTAAGTCCAAGTACATATCTAAGCATTTTTACAAGCCCTTGAATATCAAATGTATTCATAGCTTCCTGCATGATTAATCTATCCCTTAATGTAATCTTCTTTCCAAGAAGCATTGCAATAAATGTTGTTATGGACATGAATCCAAGGCCGCCGATTTCTATTAATAACATTATTACACACTGACCAAATGTATTCCAGTACGTTCCTGTATCTACTGTTACAAGCCCCGTTACACATACAGCTGAAGTTGCCGTGAAAATTGAATCAACAAGACTTGTATATCTGCCGCTTTTAGATGAAATAGGCAGACTAAGTATAACTCCGCCAAGTAAAATTACTATTGCAAAGCCAAGTGCTAATATTCTTACTTCGCTAAGCCTGTTCTTTCTTGTAAAGACTTTTCCCATCCTCTCACCTCAAAGGTTAAATTATATATTTATATAGTGTAAAATTCTGCCCTATATCTCTTATTGCTTAAAGCCAAAAATAAAACAATATATGCAGAAATTTTCACTACCACTCTTAATAATAATATTATTAGACAGAAAGCATATAACATATACTTTTTTATAAAAAAATAAAATGCGGCCCAAAGACCACATTTTATATGTAATATTAAGCTAATGCTTTTTTAGCAGTTTCAACTAATTCAGCAAATGCTTTTGGATCATTGATAGCTATTTCTGATAACATTTTTCTGTTAATTTCGATTCCAGCTAATTTGATTCCGTTCATGAATTTTGAATAAGACATGTCGTTCATTCTAGCAGCAGCATTGATTCTAGCGATCCATAAGCTTCTGTAGTCTCTCTTCTTATTCTTTCTTCCAACGTAAGCATTTCTTAATGCTCTTATTACTGATTCGTTAGCAGTTTTAAATAACTTACTCTTTCCACCGTAGTATCCTTTTGCAAGTTTTAAAACTTTTTTATGATTTTTACGAGAATTCTTTGCTCTCTTTACTCTTGCCATTACTTAAACCTCCTGTACCAAATACTCTATCTTATAGGTATGGTAATAATTTCTTCATTACTTTTTCTTGTGCTTTACAAACGTATCCAGCTTTTCTAAGATTTCTCTTAGTCTTTGAGCTCTTCTTAGTTAAGATATGGCTCTTGAAAGCTTTAGCTCTCTTAAGCTTACCTGTTCCTGTCTTCTTAAATCTTTTTGCTGCACCTCTATGACTCTTCATTTTTGGCATGATTAAAATCCTCCTCTCAAGTTATGCCTTTTTAGGCCCTAAAACCAATGTCATGCTTCTACCTTCTCTTTTAGGTTTTTTCTCTATAATAGAAACATCTTCTAATTTAGCTGTAAAGTTATTTAAAATTCTTTCACCAATGTGACCTAACTCCATTTCTCTACCTCTAAATCTAACAGTGATTTTAACTTTATCTCCATCTAATAGGAACTTTCTTGCATTTTTTGCTTTAATCTCAATATCGTGTTCCTCAATAGTTAGACTTACTCTTATTTCTTTTATGCTAATTACTTTTTGCTTTTTCTTAGCTTCTTTTTCTTTCTTTGATTGCTCATATACAAACTTACCGTAGTCCATAATCTTACAAACTGGTGGCTTTGCATTTGGAGAAATCATAACTAGATCTAAGTCGCTTTCATCAGCAAGTCTTCTTGCTTCGTTTGATGATACAACACCTAACTGTTCACCATCAGTACCAATCAATCTAACTTCTTTTTCTCTTATTTCTTCATTTATTGAAAAATCTTTACTAATATTTTTCACCTCCGAAAAATTCTATACATAATATAAAAAGACGGCCTTATTTAGCCGTCTCATATTATCAATACAACTGTATAGACATCCATAAACCTAACTAGCAATCATACGACACTGTAAGGTGAGAAACGGCTGTTTCTTCTTAACAAATCATAGTATATCATCTACTTCAAAACATGTCAACATTTTTACTCAATATTTTTTTTGGTAAATATTCAGCACATTCATCATAGCATATTACCTTATCTCCAAACACATTTTTCACTGTATCTAGAAACTCTTTGTTAGTACAGTTTCTCTTTCCATAAATAATTATATTTTTAGGCGAACTTGTAATAAGTCCACTGATCAATATGTCTTCGATATTTATATCAAAGTCATTTTCCTCACCAGTAAGTTCCTTTAAAAAATCCTTGTATAAATCCCTGCCATATTCATCTTTAATAATATAATGATTTCCTTCCTCAATTGAAATTATTATTTTTTCAATCTTACATTCCTGAATATCAACAAAGTACTTTAATAAACGCACAAATTCTTCATATTCTTTTTCAACCATGTACTTTTCAACTATCTTATCGATTATCTTTTCTATATCTTCTCGTAACATACGCATTCTAAAGGTTATAAACCCATCTACGTTAATCTCTTGTTTCTCGCAAATACATTGTCTTATTTTCTCTACAATGCAGTTTATTCTGTTTAAACAATAAATAGAATCCTCATCTTCACAACCACCTTCACAGTTTAGTACCTTTAAGATATTGTTTTCTACTTCTAATATTTCACTCTGTTTTAAGAAGAAATAATTGTCAGTTATAAATTCGAACATTTCTTTTTTTCTATAATAATTAATAACTATTCTATATAAAATATTACTAACGTATAAGTTAATAATCTCTTCTATCTTTTCACTATATGAATTTTTATCACATATTATTTTGATTATATGTGTCTTTCCTTCAATGCTTTCTACTAAACCTATTTTTATATCTCTTTTCTTTAGTGATTCTCTTAGCTCCTGCAAGTCGTGCGGAAATGTAAGCTCTTCATTATAAGCTAATTTTAAAACAAGCATGGATTTCACTCCCTTCTTTATATTAGTATGTATGAAAAAATAAGAGATATACTCATATCCAAGTTCTATTTTTCAATTCATTTTTATTAACTCTATACCAATCTGCTATATCAATAGTAAAACTCACTGATTTCTTGTATCTTATACGCAATTAATTGAAGATTAAGTATCTCTAACTTTAATATCTACTGTATGTATTAGTATATTACGCATTAAATTCTACAATGTGTTATTTACAATCAAATTTAAAATACTTATAATTCTATTAATAAAAAATTTATTTTAAGTAAGGAGCTTGATCATGTACGCTTTCGCTGACTACAGGATTACAGATGAAGAAATCTTAAATCTTTCAAAATTAAATATTGAAGTAATTAAAATTCCAAAATGCAATAGGGTTTATGAAGCCATAAATGGT
>JAEWQX010000002.1 GCA_023399035.1 Bacillota bacterium
CTTTTGTATAAACGGGACTTTGAGACAAAATGTCCCAAGGTAGCTGCCGCCCCATGTGGGCGGCTTTTTTCATGGCCGGGTATATCCCGGAGAAACGGAGGAATATATGCAGTTTTTCGCTTCTGCCATCAACACTTTGCAGACCCTTGTGATTGCCCTCGGCGCTGGCCTTGGCGTGTGGGGCGTTGTCAACCTGCTGGAGGGCTACGGCTCCGATAACCCCGGCGCGAAGAGCCAGGGTATGAAGCAGTTCATGGCTAATTAAAGGGAACAAAAAGAAAGGAAAAGCCAATCCAGACGGTATCAGCGGCAGGCTACAAGAATAAATTGTGATTTCACAAGATTGGTGCTATAATAAGAGAAAAGTTCCTGCCGGGGCAGCCGCTCCGGTGGTATGGATAGAAAGGCAGGAAAACAATATGCACATCAGCTATAAACCACTCTGGCACACACTGTTAGAGCGTGATATGAGAAAAGAGGATTTAAGGCTTGCCGCTGGTATGACAACAAATATGATTGCCAACATGAGCAAAGAGGGAAAGCACATCAGCATGGATACATTAGCCCGTATCTGCGAAACGCTGAATTGTGAGATTACCGATGTGATTGAGTTAGTACCAGACGAGCCTGCTTCCACAGGAGGTAAGGAACATGAGCGAATTGAAACCAAGAATAAAAGAAAACGGAATTGATTATATCCTTGTTGGAGATTACTACATCCCGGACTTGAAGTTGCCGGAGGAACACCGCCCCATCGGAAAGTACGGACGGATGCACCGGGAATATTTAAGAGAAGTCTGCCCAGCCAGATTACACACATTGACCCTGACCGGGGAATTGTGGACATATCTTGCAGACCTGAACGAACAGGCACAGAAACGGTTAGACACCATCATGGAGCAGATGAAAGCTGCCGAGGGCGTGACCGAGGAATTGAAGCGTACCCGTCAAATGGAATGGGTGCAGCGTTGCAATAACATTCACAACCGGGCAGAAGAAATTGTTTTACATGAGATGATTTATTCATAACGGTATGGTAGAATGATTATTACAAATTAGAAGTTGTAAAGGAGACTTTGTATGGGTAGAAAAGAAATAACAACAAAAGAAGATTTAATGAAAGTAATAGAATTATTCGAAAATACTGGAATTACATACTGGTTGGATGGCGGATGGGGTGTAGATATTTTAGCTGGTAAACAAACAAGAATTCATAGAGATATAGATATAAATTTTGATGCTCAACATACGGAAAAATTGTTAAATGTGCTTTTGAATCTGGGCTATAAAATTGATACAGACTGGAAACCGGTTAGAATAGAGTTATATAGTGATGAACTTGGTTACTTAGACATTCACCCGTTCGTTTTAAGTGAGGACGGAACTTCAAAACAAGCTGATTTAGAGGGTGGCTGGTATGAGTTTGAAAAAGATTACTTTGGTAGTGCTTTTTTTGAAGGAAAAACAATTCCTTGTATATCCTTAAAAGGCCAAAGAGTTTTCCATTCAGGTTATGAATTAAGAGATAAAGATAAGCATGATATTTCAATTCTTGAAAGTTTATCAAAATAACATTGCTGTAATTTCTAAGATAAATTCCACTTTATCGCTTTGAAATTTTAACTGAATAAGTATAGCACCAACCGCTGCTACATGGAAGCAAACACAACCATGCAACAGCGGTTTTTCTTTACCGTTTTTTCCTTTGACTGATAGGAGTTCCTGTTTTCTTTGATTTTTGTAGAATCCGAATGAGCCAGCGAAATTCTTCGTCTGACAGATTTTTATAGTTGATGCCGAGCTGCTTGCAGTAAAGGACAACCAGCTTTTCATCCCGACTGCCCTTGAAATTTTCAACCGCTTCCAAATTTTCTTTCAATTCATCGGCAACGGTGGTCTGGGGCGCACTCTCGCTGTCCTTTTTGTGGGCTTCCCGAATATCCCGGATAATGAGATTGAGGTCATCAAGAACCATGTGGCTGAAATATTCATCATCGCTGATATGGGCGGCTTGCAGCACTTTCAAATGCGGGTCGTCTTCGCCGGGGCGATACCGTTCAATGATTTCATGCCGGACAGTATCGACAAGGGCGTTGAGGTTTTGAATCTGCATGGTGGCAATCCCATCTACATAAATCTCAATGTCCGCAAGAAACTTGATAAAGTCCTTATGAGTGGCAAGCTCACAGAGCAGACGGTTGTTAATCCGACCGCCTTTCAGAAGTGCCACCATCTCATCATTCAAATGCAGCTCTGTTAGTGGCGTGTTGATCTGCTCCCGGTTCTCTGTCCGGCACAGCAGATAATCAACGGAAACCCCATAGAAGTCTGCCAGCGTGATAAGGTTGCCATGATTGATTTCCTTATAATCCTCTTTTTCATAACTGCCAAGAGCTGATTTGGAAATGCCCGTCAGCTCTGATAATTCTTCCAGATTTAAGCCTTTGTCCTTGCGGAGTTCCCAAAGGCGTTCCTGTATGCTTGTCGCTCCTTTCATGGGCGCACGCTCCTTTCCGGCGGTTTCATTACTGCCGCTTAACTGGATTATATCATACTTTCCGCAATCGTGGAAATTTCTGATTTTTACCCTTAATTCCTACTTTGTGGACATACGGCACAGGGCACAAAAATGTTCTATGATACAGGTAGTTCATCGATGGATTATTCCAATCGAATGACCAGCCTGTGTGGGATATGCTTCCCCGGCGATGTAGCGCCATGACTTTTGGCAGGGATATGGAGGAACCCTGACCGAAACGAGCGTACCAAAGGGAGCAATACGCCGCTGTGAGATTCAGGGGAGGAACGACACCGGGGAGAACTGGCGAACTGATACCGAAATGATACCGAAACACGACAATCTGATAGGGGGATAGTCTACCCTATTGCTGATACTTCTGGAGATTTTAGACGGCTCTATGACCGTAATTTTGCCGAAAATCGCCCCGAAACTATACACTAAAACGGGAGGAAACGCAATATGCCGAGAATGAGCAAAAAGAGGAAGCATGAGCTTTCTTTTTACCTCAATGACCGGGGGCGTGTCACTTACAACGAATTATGCCGGAAATGCAAGCATGGGTGCAAGCAGAGCTTCCGGGCGGTTGTGGTTGACTGCCCCCGTTATTTATCCAAAAGAGCAAAGAAAAAGGAGGAACACACCGAATGAATTTTGAATTTATGACGATAGGCACACCGTTGCCGCCCTGTATGCCCTTTCCCAGAGCGTTGACAGGATTTCCAGTCAGCAGCACCGCAAAGGTCATGTACTGCCGGATGTTGGACGCTATGCTATCCAACGGACAGGAGGACGAGAACGGAATCCTGTTTATCTGCTTCCCTGTCACAGCCATTGCCGCAGTCCTGTCCCGCAGCCCCATGACGGTCAAGCGTTCTCTGAATGAACTGGAAACCGCCGGACTGATCATGCGAGTGCGTCAGGGCGTTGGAGAACCAAACAGGATTTATGTGCTGATACCGGGAAAGGAGGACGCTGCCCTTGCCTGATACCTCAAAGCTGGAAAAGCTCAACCGAGAGTTGGAAAAGAGTGAAAAGAAACTGCGGAAAGCCATCAATGATGAAAAGGCATTGCAGCACCAGCTAAAGCAGCTTACCCGAAAAGAACGGACACACCGGCTCTGTACTCGTGGCGGTATGCTGGAAAGTTTTCTGCAAGAGCCGGAACGCCTGACAGATGATGATGTCATGCTGTTGTTGACACTCATTTTTCACAGGCAGGACACGCAGGAACTATTGAAGAAACTGCTGGAACGTGAGAAGCCGGAAACCCCTTAGTTTACTAAGGGCGCAATTATACACCACCCAAAGGTTGGTGCATTGCGTTCTCCGAAGGCTCCTTGCCGGAGGGCTGTGATTTTTCGCAGTCATGGTCTGCTCCAAATCATACAGGGGACGCTACGCTTCCCCTGCGCTGGCTACCGCCAGCTACCCTTTTGTGGACTTGTCATCTGGGGACACCTTGCGTTGCAAGCTGTTCCCAGCCGACAAGTTTCATAAAATATGCTATCTTTTCGATAGGCAATAAAGTATAATAAAGTCAGCAATAAATCGGAATTTTACGGTCAGTAAGGAATGCGTAAAGTTATATGATTGTATTATAAGCGATTTGTTAAATTTTTATAACCACTTGTATTTGCCTGCGATTTATGGTATAATATTTTGAAATTTAGAAAGAGGTGGGAAGATGATTAACTTTTCTTGCAAATAAAATCAAAATATGCGGTAGTGCTATACTTTGGCATTATTGTGTCTATTGCAAGAAAGTTATATGTCTATCTTACTCAATATAGTGCTGTTGCCACTTTTGC